>NZ_JACGMO010000062.1:0-40453 GCF_015354745.1 Micromonospora sp. S-DT3-3-22 | reverse complement strand
CCGGCCCCGTCGAGCGTCCCGCCCCGGTGCTCCGCCGGCCCGGTCGGCTGCACCGGGTCCTCCGGGCGGTTGCCCACCGGCCGGTCCTGCCCGCTGCCCGCCGAGCCGTCCCGCCGACGGGCGGCGGGGACGCCCCGGTCGGTGCCGGTGGCATCGTCCAGGTCGGCCCGGCCACCCGGTTCGGCCTGGTCCTGGGCGGCGGACCCGGCGAGCTGTCCCATGACAGCGGTGGGCGGGGCGGTCGCGCCAGTCTGGTCGGCTGGTCCCTGTGCCGCCGGCTCCGGGACCGGTCGGGCGTCGGCTCGCCGGCCGGTGCGGCCCCGGCGTCCGGCGAAGGCCACCTCGACCGGGCGCACCTCACCGGCCGACGACGGGGTCCCCTCCGGGTCGCTCCGACCGTCGTGACCCGGGGCGGCGGTGGACGCGCCCCGGCCGGTGCCGGTGTCCGGCTGCGCCGGTCGGGTACGGCCGACGCCGGCCGACGCCCGGGCCTCCTCCGCTGCCCGGGTGGCCTCCGCCGCCAGGTAGGCGACCTCGAATCCCGGCGGCGGCCAGACCTGCGCGGTGGGCAGGCCGGCGGCGGCGAACTGCGCTGCGGTCCGGGCCGCTGCGGCATCCGCCCCGGCCCCGTCGGATCGCCCGGCGGACGTCCGTCCCTGCGGATTCTCCGGCCCACCCGTCGCACCCGGTGCCGCGAAGACACCCGCTCCCCCGGGCCCACCCGCCGCCCCGCTCGGGCCACGTTCCACGGCCGAGTCCTGGTCCACGGCCGGACCACCAGCCACGTCCGGGCCCGCGCCCGGCGTCGGACCGCTGTCCCCAGCCGGACCCGGGGTCCCCCCCGGAACCACCGCCGGCCCATGGCCGAGGGTCGGACCGTGGTCGGGAGCCGGGTCGTGGTTCAGTGCCGGACCGTGCATCGCGGTCGGGCCGGGCAGGTCGGTCGAGGACTGGAGCGCCGTCGGGTTCTGGGCCCACGGCACGGCCTGCAATGACCGGTCGTCCGGGGCGGGCTCGCGGACGACCCCCGGCGGCGGGCCACCCCGCCGGGTCGGATCGGGTGGCGACGACGTCCCGGTCGCCGGTCCGGCATCCGGTTGCGGCACACCCGGAAGGTGGCCGCCCGACCAGGGGAACCTCGACACGTCGTCCCCGGTCGTCGGTGCCTGGTACGCCACCGGACCGACCGGCCACAGGTCACCCGGCCCGGCCGCTGCCGCCCGGACCGAAGCGGAAGGCGTCCACCCGGGCGGAACGGTCGGCGGGCGGTGGGGCGCAGCGGTGTCGTACCGGATCAGGGTCGGCTCGGTGGCCGCAGCCGGCCCGACGGACGGCGCGGAGGCAACCGGGGCCGGGCCGGCGAACGCCGGCTGAACGGCGGCGGTCGGGGGCAGGGACGGGCCCGTCCCCGGCGGCGGGATGGTCACCATCGCCGAGGCGGGTGCCACGGTCAGCAAGGGCAGGCCCGGGACGACCGGATACCGGTCGGTGGGCACCGGCGACGCGACCGGAACAGACGCGACCGGAACAGGTGGCGGTACCCCGACCGGCCGGCGGCGACGCGGCCAGAACGGCTGTCCGGGCCGTAACGACCAGGCCATGTCCACCTCCTTCAGGTTCCGGTACGGGTGTGCGGGGTCGGGCCGCCGGGGTGGGTCAGGATTCGCCCGGTCGGCCGCCGGCCAGGTCCACCGCGAAGCGTCCCCCGCAGTGGGGGCAGGCCACCTCGGCCCCGGTGTGCCCCTGCTGGTTGATCCGCCGGTAGAGGTCCTGGAGGAAGGCCAGGTCGGAGGCGAAGAGGTGCTCGATCACGTCGACGTCGACGGCCTTCACCCCGCCGATGCGGGTGACCGTCCGGGCGAGCAGCAGCACGGTGAGGAACGCCGGATTCTGGCGTACCCGGGGATCGCCCTGGGGGGTGATCTCGTCGCGGGCGGTGGCCAGCCGCATGGTGCCCTCGCGGTGCACCCCGCCCCGGTCGTCGACCAGCCCGCGCGGCAGCACGAACGGGTACTCGGTCCGCAGGCCCGCCGCCGGTCCGGCGGCGGGCTCGGCGAGGCTAGATCCGCGCATTGAAGTCGAACAGGTCGTCGCACATCAGCGTGACCGTCTGGTAGACGATGTCGGTGGCCCCGGCCTTGACCCCGCTGACCTCCACCCGCGACGGCCAGGCGTTGGTCATCATGTACGTCAGCCGGGCGTCGCCGTTGAGGTCGTCACCGGGGCCGTAGAGCTTCAACGCGCAGTCCCGGTAGGCGTCGTACATCATGTTGCGCACCTTCTGGTGCCAGAGCCACAGGTCGCCGTTGAGGTCGAGGCCCCGCTTGAGGGTGACCGTCGGCGGCTTGGTCCGACCGAAGTGCCGGGAGAAGATCGGCCCGGTGGTGCCGGCGGCCATGTACTCCGCGTTCTCCACCTCGCTGCTGATCCCGACCAGTTCGGCGAAGTTGATCGCCGACATGCCCGGCACCTCCAGCCGGAAGACGGCGGCACTGATGATCTGGGTGTTCTGCTTCGGGTCCTGGGTACCCTGACCGGCCATGCTCGTTTCTCCTGGTCTCGTCGTCGCTCAGGTCGGGTGCTCGCCGCCGGGGCCGGTCAGTCGCCGGAGCCCTGGGAGAGCTGGGAGAGTCGGAACACCACGAACTCGGCCGGTTTGACCGGGGCGATGCCGATGTCGACGGTGAGGATGCCGGCGTCGAGGTTCTCCGGCGGGTTGTTCTCGGCGTCGCACTTGACGAAGAACGCCTCGGACCAGGTGTCGCCCATCAGCGCGCCGCTGCGCCAGACCCGGCGCAGGAACATCGTGATGACCCGGCGCACCGCGTCCCAGAGGCGGGGGTCGTTGGGCTCGAAGACCACCCAGTTGGTGCCGAGCAGGATCGACTTCTCGATCCAGTTGAACAGCCGCCGGACGTTGAGGTAACGCCACTCGGCGTCGCTGGACAGGGTGCGCGCCCCCCAGATCCGGATGCCCTGCCCGGGGAAGGCCCGGATGCAGTTGACCCCGATCGGGTTGAGCTGGTCGTGTTCGCCCTTGGTGAGCCCGCTCTCCAGGGCGAGCGCACCCCGGATGATCTCGTTGGCGGGTGCCTTGTGGACGCCCCGGGTGTCGTCGTTGCGGGCCCAGACACCGGCGACGTGCCCACTGGGCGGCATGAAGACCGCCCGGCCCTGCGCCGGGTCCATCACCTTGACCCAGGGCCAGTAGAGGGTCGCGTACTTGGAGTCGTAGCCGGCGACGTCCATCCGCCATTCCTTGAGGCGCTGCGGGTGCAGGCCGGGCGGCGGGTCGAGGATGGCCACCCGGTCACCCATCAGCTCGCAGTGCGCGATCATCGCCAGCTGGACGGCCTTGAACGCCTCGTCGTCGATGGCACCCTGCTGGTGGGCGGCGGCCAGGTCGGGGACGCAGAGCATGGTGATGTCCTCGATCGCCTCCAGTCCGGCGAAGCCGGTCCGGTCGCTGACGTCACCGACGTAGTCCTCGGCGCGTACCCGCAGGTCACCGGTGCCGGTCGTGGTGGCCGGCAGCGCGGGCGTGGCGAGGGTGATCTCGGCGCCGCGTCGGGGCGGGGCGAGGGTCGCGCCCTTCGCCTCCTCGATCTGGATCAGCTTGGACTGCTGGCGGACGGCGGTGACCACGTTGCCCGCGCCCCGCTTGGTGGTCAGGTTGTCCAGCGTCTCGACCGGCTTGCCGGCCTGCTTGACGACGAGCTTGAACGCGTCGTCGCCCCCCTCGGAGGCGTCGGTGACCTCGACCGAGAGGTCCTGGCCGGCCGGGCCGGGCAGGGCCGCCCGGACGGTGAAGGAGAGCCGGCCGTTGTCACCGGCCGCCGGTACGGCCGCAGCCGCGTACGACTCACCGGCGGCGGCGTCGTCGGCGGAGTCCGCGCCGGCACCACCGGCACCACCCACCCGGACCACGTACGCGGAGCCGCCCCCGTTGAGGAAGTAGCCGTAGACCGACAGCGGCAGGAAGCTGCCCGCCACGAAACCACCGAAGGTGCGGGTGTACTGCGTCCAGTTCGTGATCAGCGTGGGCTCGTCGACCGGCCCCTTCTCGGCGAAGCCGACGAACGCGGCGACGGCCGTCCCGACCGCTTCGATCGGCCTCGACCCGGAGGAAACCTCCTCCACGTAGACGCCCGGCGACAGATACGTCGGCATCGAACCTCCTGTACGACGGTGTGATGGGGCCGAGCCTGCCAACGTCGACCGGCCGCCAGGGCTGCCCGCCGGGACGCCGCCGGGGTAGGCACCACTGCCCCCAAGGGCAACCGATCCGCCCCGACGGCCTGCCCGGCCGCCGCCCGCGCTCCCGTTCGGGCAGCCGGCAGGGTGGACGGATGATCTGGGATGTCGACCTGTCGGTCCGGGCCTGGCTGGGCCACTACCTGCCGGCGGACGTGCCGGTCGTCTTCGACCCGCCGGACCGGTGCGCGCAGAGCGCCGACGGTGACCTGGTCTCGGCGTTCCTGCTGGACGTCGAGGAGGACTCCGCGGGCGTCTCGGCGACCTGGGACGAGCTGCGCGACGCCGACGGCCAGCTCGTCGGGCGTCGCCCGCCGGGCCGCCGCTACCGGTTCAGCTACCTGTTGACCGCCTGGGCCGCCGACACCGAGCGGGAGCACCGGCTGCTGGGTGACCTGCTGGTGGGCTGCGCGAGCTGCACCGCCCTGCCGTCGGGGTTCCTGACCGGTGCGGTGGCCCGCGCCAACCAGCCGGTGGTGGTGCGCAGCGCGCCCCGGCGGGAGGGGGACACCGGTTCCGCCTGGGTGGGCTACGGCGGGACCGCCCGGACCGGGCTGCACCTGCAACTGCTCGTGCCGTTCGTGCCGGAGACGCAGACGGACCTGGCTCCGCCCCCGCGCGAGGTCAGCGTCAACAGCGGTGGTGGCCGGCCCGCCGGCCCCGGCGGGGTGGCGGGCCGACGGCCGAGGGGCGGGATCAGCGAGCCGCGCTGACGGCCCGCTGCCCGATCAGGCGTTCCGCTGCCCGTTCAGGTAGCCACGGCTGCCCCTTGGTGTTCCTCGTTCGTGGTTCTGCCGGCCCCGCCCGCGCGGCGAGACTGCCCGCATGAGTGTCGCTGTGGGACTTGTCGAGACCGACCTCACCGTCGCCGCCGGCGGCACGGTCGGCTGCACCGTCCGGGTGCGTAACACCGCCGCCGTCGTCGACCAGTTCACCCTGGACGTGGTCGGCGACGCCGCACCGTGGGCCGAGGTCGAGCCGGCGACGATGAACCTGCTGCCCGGCACCGAGCAGGAGGCGCGGGTGACGTTCACGCCGCCGCGTGCGGCGACCGTGCCGGCCGGCAGCGTCGATTTCGGGGTACGGGTCCGGGGGCGGGAGAACCCCGAGGGTTCGGTGGTCGAGGAGGGCACCGTCACCGTGCAGCCCTTCGTGGAGCTGGCGACGGAGCTGGTGCCCCGTACCTCCCAGGCGCGGCGCGCCGCCCGGCACCAGCTGGTGATCGACAACACCGGCAACGTCGAGACCACGGTCGAGGTGCTGCCCGCCGACCCGGACCGGTTGCTGACGTTCCGGGTGCTGCCGGCCGCGCCGGTGCTGCGGCCGGGCACCGCCACGTTCGTGAAGCTGCGGGTACGCCCCCGGCGGCGGTTCCTGCTCGGCCCGGACCGCAACCTGCCGTTCCAGGTGGCGGTGACCCGTCCCGACGCCGAGCCGATCATCAGCGACGGCCTGCTGGTGCAGCGGTCCGTCCTGCCGGCCTGGTCGCCCCGGGTGGTGCTGGTGGCCGCTGCGGTGGCGGTGGCCCTGGTGGGGCTCTGGTTCGCGGTGCTCAAGCCCACCGTGCAGTCGACCGCCAAGGAGGCCGCGCAGGTGGAAACCAAGGAGTTGTCCCAGGAGGTCGCCGAGGTGAAGACCCAGGCCAGCGAGGCGGCGCAGACCGCCGAGAAGGCCGAGAAGGTGGCCAACGTCGCCGCCGGCGTCAGCCCCAAGCCGAGCGCGTCACCGAGCCCGACGACCGACACCGGGAAGGGCAACGGCAACGGGCCGGGCGGCCAGGCCGGGACGCTGGACAACGCCGATCCGGAGACCGCCGCCGACTTCCGGGTGGCGACCAGCGCGTCGCCGACCACCGCCAACGAGTTCACCCTCTCCACCTACCGGCCGGCCGAGAAGAAGGTGCTGTGGGTGACCGACATCGTGTTGCAGAACCCGCACGGCGACGCCGGCCTGCTCCAGGTGCGGCGGGGCGACACCGTGCTGCTGGAAACCGGCCTGAACAACTTCCGGGACCTGGACTACCACTTCGTCCAGCCGTTGCGGTTCTCCGCCGGCCAGCCGGTGACGGTCGCGGTGAAGTGCGCGAACCCGGGCACCACGGCGTGCACCCCGGCCGCCTACTTCGCCGGTCAGCTCGTGCCGGTCGCGCCCACCCCGAGCCCCTCCCCCAGCCGATGAGCGACCCGCACCCCGCTGCCCGGCGGGCCCCCGGCCCGTACCCCCCCGACCCGACCGACACCGCCGACCCGACCGACACCACCCACTCGGAGGGCAACGGCCACCCGGCCGACACCGGCCGCACCGTCCACCCCGGGCCGGTCCGTGCGGCGGTCCGCTCCCGCGACCCGATCTCCCAGGCCGGGGTGACGGCCCAGCTCGGCACCGTCGGGGCGGACGAACCCGCCGGTGCGCGGCCGGTCGTGGTGGCCGGCCCCGACGACGACCCGGACATCCTGGTGATCGTCGCCGACACGGTGGACGGGTGGCTGCTGGCCCAGCTCGACGCCCTGACCGGGCGGCCGGCCCCCCGACCGGTGCTGGTGGTGGGGCAGCTCGACGACACCGCCGGCCTCCAGGCGATCGAGGCGGGCGGCCTGAGCCTGGTACGCCGTTCGGAGAGCACCGCCACCCTGCTGCGCGAGGTGGTCCGGGCCGCCGCCCGGGGCGAGGCGAGGCTCCCCACCGACCTGCTCAGCTCGCTGCTGACCCGGGTGGGTCGGGCGCAGCGGCAGGTGTTGGCACCCCGGGGGTTGACCATCCTGCCGCTGTCGCCGCGTCAGCTCGCCGTGCTCCGGATGATCGCCGCCGGGGCGGACATCGCGACGATCGCCCGGGAACTGTCCTACTCGGAACGCAGCATCAAGAACATCGTGCACGAGATCACCACCCAGTTGGGCGTACGCAACCGCACCCAGGCGGTCGCGCACGCCATCCGCGAGGGGCTGATCTGATCCCGTCCCGTCGGTTCAGGGGAGGTCGTCATCGTGGGCGTACCCGCGGCGAAGCTCGGTGACAAGGTGGTCGGCACCGACACGCACATCATCATGGTGCCCTCACCGACCGGGCCGGTGCCGACACCCACCCCGATGCCGTTCGCCGGGACGATCGCCAACGGGTGCAGCACCGACGTGCTGATCGAGGGCAAGCCGGCCGCCGTCGTCGGCAGCGTCGCGGTGAACGCCCCGCCGCACGTGCCGACCGGTGGGCCGTTCCAGACCCCGCCGAACAACCAGGGCACGATCATCGCCGGCAGCCCGCTGGTGCTGATCAACGGCAAGCCGGCGGCCCGGCACGGTGACAAGGTCAACACCTGCAACGATCCCGCGCCGCTGCCGGCCGGCAGCATCGTCGCCACCGGTCAGGTGCTGCTCGGCTGAGCAGGCCGCGTTCCCGGGGCGACCCGGGTCCGGGGTGCCCGGGCGGGTGGGCCGGTCAGCGGCGGCGGGTGAACGGCCCCGGCTGGGCGGTCGCCGACTGCACCAGGAACGTACCGCTGGTCACCTGGCCGACCGCCGGCACCGAGGCGAGCGCGGCCCGGGGGCCGGCGAGCCCCTCCTCGAAGACCACCATCGGCACCGCGAACCGGCCGGACGCGTCGGCGACCGCCGTCACCGTGCCGGTGCCGTCGACCCAGCCGACCAGCACCTCGGCACCCGCCGGGAAGCCCTGGCCGAGCGCGGTGACCACCTGGCCGGGACGGCCGACGCCCGGGTTGAACTGCAACGTCGGGCTGCGGCCCGAGACGCTCAGGGCCAGCGACTGGGCGGCGACCCCGCCGGTGTCGGTGGCGCTGGCGAGGCTGAGCACCGACGTCGCGGCACCGATCGCCCGGGGGGTGGCGGTGAGGGCCATCGTGCAGGACCGGGCGACGGCCAGCACCCCGGCGCAGGTGGAGCCGGTGACCGCGAAGACCGCCGGGAGGGGTTGTTCGGCGAGGGCGGCGGCCACGGTCAGCGGGTAGTCGCCGGTGTTGGTGAGGGTCACCGTCCGGGCCGCCGAGGGCACCCCGAGCGGGACCTCGCCGAGGTCGAGCGTGGCGGCGTCGGAGTGCAGCACGGGTACGTCGGGTGCCGCCCCGCTGACGGTCACGGTCAGCCGCTCCGGCTCCCCCTGGACGATGCCGTCCACGGACACGTCGAGCCGGCAGGCGTACTCCCCGTTGCGGGCTGCGGCGTCTACCGCGACGGCGATGGTCAGGTCGACGGTGCCGCCGCTGTCGACGGTCTGCTCGGCCGGGGTGACGGAGGCCGTGAGCTGCGGGTCGCAGTCGGTGACGCGGGCGGCGACGGTGCTCTGGATGGCGCGGACGCCGGCCAGGATGGCGTTGGAGACCTCGGACGGGCCGGCGGCGTTGAGCAGCACGCCCCCGGTCTGCCGGGTGATCTCGGTGAACTGTCCGGTCTGGTCCAGGGAGTAGCTGCCCGGGTTGCCGACGTCCACGGCCACCACCCGGACGCCCCGGGTGGTCAACGCCTGGATGGTGCCGGCGAGGTCGTGGCCGACGCTCGGGTCGTGCGACGGCGCGTCCCCGAAGATCACCACGATCGGGCTGCTCTCGGCCCGCAGGGTGACCGCTCCGGTGGCGACGGCGTGCAGGGCGTTCAGGCCGGCCTCCGGGTCGTCGCCGCCGCCCCCGGCGGTCCAGACGTTCACCGCGTCCTGCACCTCGGACGGCTCGGCGGTCAGGTCCCGGTTGAGCCGGAAGACGAACTCGTCGCCCTCGTCCCGGAACTCGGCGACCGCGAAGCGGGCGTCGGGCTGGACGCCGCTGATGTCGTCGACGATCCGCTTCGCGTTGACCCGGACGTCGTTCAGCGCCGCCTGCATGCTGCCGGTCGTGTCGGCGAGCAGCACCACGTCGGGGCGGGGCGGGATGGTCGCGGTGGTCACCGTGCGGGTGACCACCGCCGAGCCGCCGGGGGTCAGCCCGAGGGTCGTCCCGGCGGGTTCGCCGACCAGGGGGGCGACGCCGTCGCCCACGCTGATCCGCAACGCCGGGCCGCCGGCCGGTCGCGGTGCCGCGAAGAACTCGGCGTACGCGGCCGGCGGTGCACTGGCCACCAGGAGTGCCACCACAGCGAACGCCGACGCGGCGCGCAGGGAACGGGACGCTGACGCTGCCATGGTGGACAGTGAACGCGGCCCGACCGGGTCGACCGGGACCGTGCGGGAAGTTCTGCGGGCAGTCCCGCCTGCCCGTTCGGGCACCGCCCCGGCGCCCCCGCCGGCTGTCACCCTACTGCGGGCGGGCCGTCAGCACCCGGACGTCCAGCCCGCCGGAGCAGCGCCGGACGACCGCCGCGACGCTCTGCTCGTGGCTGGTCTTCACCGGGTCGACAGTGAAGTACGCCTTGCGGCCCCGGCCGTGGCGCACCACGTAGCTCTCGGCCGTGCCACCGGCCCACGGGTCCCCGAACGTCTTGAGCACGTTGTAGATCGGGGTGTCCATGTCGCTCTCGTCGGTGTAGAACATCACCAGGTCCTTGAACTGCACGTAGTGCGCGTACGCCCCCTCGTCGGTGAGGGTGGCGATGATCCCGGTGTTGTGCGCGTTGAGGGCCGAGTCGATCGTCACCGTGATGAAGACGTGCTGCGGGAAGACGTGGATGGTCAGCCGGTCGTCCCGGTACATGCGGGGCATCCGGTTCATCGCCGCCCCGATCATGGTGACGAGTTCGTCCACGTCCACCCCCCACGCGCTGACCAGGGCCTGGGTCTGCGCCCAGGAGTAGTGGCCGGGCAGGTTCGAGTTGGCCTCCGGGTTCAGGGTGAAGGCCACCCCGATCTTGAACTCGTTCTGCTGCCACTCCGGCGCGTCCTCCCCCTCCACCAGCGGCTCCGCGAACCGGACCGACTTCGCCGGGGCGGGGGGCGCCACCAGGTCGTCGTCGGACGCGATGTGGCCGAACGCCCGGTCGTAGCCGGAGTAGTCGTAACTCTCCTCCTCGCTCTCCCGGTCGCTCTCCTCCTCCTTGCCCCTGCCCTGGTGACGGAGCGCCTCCTCGGCGAGGGCCTGGCAGGAGGCCACGAAGGCGGGCATCACCTCGGGGACGGACAGCGCCATGACGGCGGCCTGCTGCACCTCCTCCCGCCAGAGCGCGAACAGCTGCTCGTCGTCGCGCAGCAGCTCGGCCAGCGTCGCGAAGTCGTCGTCGTCCCGGAGTTCGACAGGCACGTCCGGGTACCGTCGGGCGGTCTCCGTCAGCGCCGTGTTCATCGCCCAGTCGTCCCACGGCCGGGGCAGTTGACGCTCGAACGTGTCAAGCGTCGCCCGCGCGTCGTCGCCGTGCCGGTAGGTGACCAGCAGGTACTCCAGGCTGCGGATCAGGTCGTGGCGGTCCGGGTGCATCTGCTCGATCCACCGGCCGAACATCCGGGTGCCGTAGTCGGCGTCGAGGACGGTGGCGAACTCGACAAGCTGGAAGTAGTCCGGGCTCTGCGTGGCATCGTCCCAGTAGTTCTCTTCCCAGGTCATGACCGCTCTTTTCGGATCGGCGACAGTCGACCCGGCCACCCTGCCGCGACCCCGGCCGCCGCGGTACGCGGGCACCGGCCGTCTTAGGGGCAGTCCCCCCTGCCCCCGCGGGCAAGCCCGGTGCTGGGGTCAGCGCCGCGCGGCCGGTGGCCCGCTCACGCCGGCCGGCACCGGCGCAGCACGCCGTCGGTGACCGCGGCGAGTTCCCCGGTGCCCCGGTGCAGGCAGGTCGGCACGAAGCCGGGCACCGTCGCGGTGCGGTGCCCGGTCAGCGGGTCCCAGGCGTGCAGGCCGTCGGAGTGCGCCGAGTAGAGCCGCCGGTCGTCGGAGAACCAGGCCCCGGCGGGCCCGGCGAAGGTGGTCAACTCGCGGCCCGAGGCCACGTCGAACAGGCGTACGCCGGGCAGCATCGTCTCGTCGTCGTCGCCGATGCCACCGACCGCCAGCAGCGTGTCACCGACGAAACAGAGCGGCCCGTTCCAGTGGTAGTCGCGGTGGCACAGCGCCCGGCGGGTCGGCCCGTCCTCGGACTCCCACACGTTGCCGTCCAACCACGGGCGCAGCGCCCACACCGAGGGCACACCCACCGGATGCCAGACCCAGCCGTCGTCGGCGAGGACCTGCCCGCCCGGGGCGCAGAGCAACCGGCCGTGGAAGTAGTCGAGATGGTGCGCCGGCCGGTCCTGCTCCGACGTCTTCTCCAGTTCACGCGGTGTCAGCAACTCGCCGGTGGCCGGGTCGCTGACGTCGAGCCGGTTCCACCGGGTGCGGTGCACCACCACCGGCCGGCCGTCGACCCGGGCGAAGGCCAGCGCGAACGGCACCGTGTTCGCGTGGTAGTCCCCGCCGTCGAGGGCGAGCGTCACCGCACCGCCCCGGTCGAGGTCCACCACCCGCCCGTACCGGCCGAAGTCGTTGACCACGGCCGCGAAACGACCACATTCGGAGACGTGCAGACTGCGTCGTAGCTGGCGGTCCATCCACGGCTGCTGCCCCGGCTCGTCGACCAGTTCGACGGTGGCCAGCACGGTGGCCCGGTCGTCGTCCGGGTCGAGCGCGACGATCGTGCCGTCGGCGGTGAGCACCAGCCAGCGGGAGCCGTCGGCGTCGTCGACCGGGGCGAGATCGGTCACCTGCCCCAGTGACGCCGGCAGCGGCCAGTCCGACACCGTCAGGTCGAGCGGTTCCGGCCGTTCCAGGATCTCCGGCTCGCCGCGCCAGCCCAGCAGTTCCCCGTCCTCGACGAGCCGGTCGACGCACCCCTCGCACACCACGACCAGCGCGGCCGACCCACCGGCCTCGCCGCACTCCCGGCAGACCAGGTCGAACGCCAGCCCGCGCCCGGTGAGCAACCGGAAGCACGCCACCTCCCGGTCCTCCGGTACGGCGACCAGGTGGGAGCAGACCCGGCTGGTGGCCACATCCGCCGGATGCCCGCACGGCAGTGTCAGCACGGCAGCACCCTATCCGGCTCCGTCGGCACCCGGCGACGTCCGACCTCGTTGCCCCTTGCCTGTCGGGCCTGACTGCCGTAGCCGAGTCTTCACCCCGGACAACGCGGAACGTCGCGACAGGCCAACATTCGTCTATGCGACTCGGTATCCGACAACACCTTCACGGCCGTCTCCGCTCACCGTGGTGGGAGCGGTCCATCGGGGCGCTCGGCGTGCTGCTGCTCGCCGACAGCTTCCTCCCCTGGTACCGGTTGAGCTGGACGGTCAGCCGGTACGGCAGCGGACAGCAGACCCATCACGTCAACACGGCCACGGCGTGGCACAGCTCATCGGCCTGGTCGCTGGCCGTGCTCCTCGGCGTCATCGCGGCGGCCGGTCAGGTGACCTGTGGCGTCTACGCCAACAGGTGGCCGACGCTGTCGGTGCGGCTGCGCTGGCTGCTCCTGCTCACCGCGACGACGGGTCTGCTCGTGGCAACCGTCTCCTGGTTGGCGATCCCGTCAGTGGACGCGGCGAGCGGGTACGGCTCCGTCGCCGCCGAACAGATCGCGGGCGGGGTCAGGTTCGGCGACATCGTGCGTGACCATCTCTCCGCCAGGGAGACGAATGTAGCCTGGGGCTTCTACCTCGCGGTGTTCATCATGATGGCTCTGGTGCTGCTCATGCTCCTGGACGTTGTCCGGCGGGCCGACCGCCATGCTGCCGCCATCGCCGGATAGGGCAGGGACTGCGCCGCACGGCTGGGGCCGCAGGGTGGCCGAAGGCTATCGGCGTGCCGATCTTGACCGGTTGGGTGGTGTGGGGGCCGGGGGATGGTCGCTGTGCCGCCGGCGCCGGCACCTCCTGCATGTGGTCCCAGCAGGAGGATATCCGCAGGCCAGAGGGATCGGCGGCTGATCTTGGAGGTGCCCCCGGCAGGATTCGAACCTGCGACACACGGTTACCGAACGTCACTTTCTACAGCTTGTCATTGATCGTCGAGTTTCATCGCTGACCTGCACAGACGCAACCGTTTACCAATCAACGCTTGTCGCTGATAGTCGACCTTTGGCAGGGGTTTTCGGGGGGTAAACGGGGGCAGGGCCGAACGACAGGGTCACAGCCACAGCCCGCGTGGTCCAGCCTGCCCTTGCCCGGCTCGGTTGCGAGCCTCGCCTGGCGCGGCGGCCGGGCGCAATGCGCCGACCCTCCCCACTGCCCCCCACCTCCGGTTGTCGATGAGCTGCCGAAACTCCGTATCAGGCAAGTGCGACTGGAGTATCCGGACTGTCACCTTCAATACCGATTCGCTCAGGCGCTGCCAAACCGGGTCGAGCTGAAGTCCTCCTCGCCATGGGCGACATGGAAGCCAATCTCCTCCAGCCGCTCGATCTCGGTAATGGGCACCCCAGCCGGCTGGGCACAGACGGTCAGCTCACCCGGCGTGCAGTCCAGCGGGCTGATGTCGTTGTTGTGGGCCGGGGCGAGGATCGCCAGGGCCTCAACCAGCTCGCACCACGCGGGCGGCGCGTCGGGGCCGAGTAGCTGCCGGACTAAGGACCGGCGGGTCTCGGGGTCCATGGTGATCTCAGGCTCGTCCTCGTAGCTGAAGATTTTCATGCCACTGCCTCCGTCTTGATGTGCTCTAAGGCTTGCCTGATACGCCTGCCGCTGTCGGCGGCCGGCCCACCATCATCAACCTCGAGATGCTGCGTGCCGATCGCGACATGCCGCCCAACCTTCGTCCCGCCGGTTTCATCTTTATGGTCAAGATGGGTGGCATTCGTCCTGAAGGGAACGACCTACACCGTTTGCCACATGTGCCGTGCATGATGTCTGTCGTGTCGCACGCGCTCGCGTGCCACGACGGGTGAAGGACTGTCGGTGGTAACGCATACGATGCCGGTCATGCAGGTGCGGCGAGGTGCACGGTGACCGTTGACATCAGGGACGAAGGGCCGATCAGGCATCCTCAGCCTGAGGTGCCGCGGCTTGCCAACCTCGCAGATAGGATCTTGCACGGCGACATCCTGCTCCCGAAGTTTCAGCGAGCCTTCGTCTGGAACCGTCGCCAAGTCCTAGAGCTACTCGATTCCGTCGTCAAAAACTATCCAATCGGCAGCATCCTTCTTTGGCAAACTAACCTCGGCGAACTCGCGAGCGAACGCACCGTTGCTGGTCTCTCCGTAAGACCACCCCGTCCTGGCTACCCAGTCAACTACATCCTCGACGGACAGCAGCGACTTTCCACAATCTTCGGCGCCCTGCACTGGAAGCCCAACGAAGACCCGGACAGCATCTGGAACATCGTATACGACTTGGCCGAGCAAAAGTTCATGCACCGAACCACCGATGACGAGCCACCAATGTTTCAAATACCGACCCGACTCTTGTCCGACCCGGCGGATTACTTCGGCCGCGTGGGGCTAATCGCAGAGCCCGAGTTGCAGCTTCGGGCGAAACAGGTCTTCGCCCGGTTTCAGGACTATTCGATCGCGGCGATCGTCCTGCACGACATGCCAGTGGACGAGGTCGCGAAAGTATTTGGCAGGATAAACAGCACCGGAACGCCGCTGGACGTCGTGGATCTGGTCCGCGCAGCAACATGGACGCCCGACTTCGACCTTACCGAGGAAGTCGACACCCTGCTGGCGGTTCTAGAGGCTAAGAAGTACGGACGAATCGATCGTAAAACGATCCTCCGTACGATCGCCGCCGCCGCTGGACTCGGCTTCTCCAACAGCGATATGGACAACCTGCGGAGACTCTCGGGACGGCAGATCACGGCAGCTGTCGGCGAGGTGGCTGTGGCCGCCCGACGAGCGGTAGATTTCCTGGCCACCCAAATCGGCACACCCCGTGCAGCGGCCCTACCATACCTGAACCAATTCGCACCGCTCGTGGAGGTGTTCCGCCAGGTCCCTAAGCCTACTGCCGCACAGTTCTCTGCAATCCACCGCTGGTTCTGGCTTACCGCCAGCGGGGGATACTTCAAGGGCTGGAACAGCACCCAAATGCTGGCCGACTGCATCGCGATCGCCGAGTTCGCTGCAAAGAGAACGGCCGACATTGAAATCTCCGTTGCTGTACCCACAAGCAATTTCTGGCGACGTAATCAATTCCGCGCCGACAACGCCCCCGCAAAGCTCCTGGCCTTACTGCTCGCGTATGAACAGCCACTGGACCTTCGCACTGGACAGCGCATCGACGTTGACAAGGCACTCTCCTGGGACAACGACAAAGAGTTTCACCACTTCTTCCCTCGTGACTTCCTTCGCCGAGCCCGATACTCGACAGCGCAAATCAATGTATGCGCCAATTTCATCATGCTTAGCTCGGTCAGCAACATTTGGATTTCCAACCAGCCGCCATCGAGGTATCTTCGCGACCTGTGCGACACAGAAGGAGAAGCCGAGGTCCGCAAACGGGCCGCCACATGTCTGGTCGATGCTGACGCCTTCGCTGCCGCGCAACGCGACGACTTCGAGGGCTTCCTCCGAGCCCGAAGCGAAACCTTGCACCAACGGTTGACCGCTCTCATCGGGCTGCTCGACAGCAGCGGCGGCGCCCCCAAAACCGTCGGATATGCCGAGCCAGACAACTACGATGCAATGGAGGAACCGGTCGACCGAGACTCCGACGACTGAGGGCATTCTGGAAGGATCCCTATGAGGGTCAACGACATCCGGGGAGGAATCAGCTTCCTAAGCTCACTCTTGTCCGGGTGACCCTCGTCAAGCTGCCGCTGCCGCGCCGGGGCGCCGCACAGATCGTGTTGGCCGTAGATGTCTCACCACGGCTACGGTCAAACGCGCCCACAGCCCGCGCCCTCTGCTCTGCCACATCTAAGGGCGGGCCAAGACCCGCCTCCAGTTCATCCCGGCTGGCCATGCTCCATCGCCCCCGCCCTGAGGTGGGACGCACGTCCTGGACCACGGTCCTGGACGCCGTGCGGCTCGCGCCTGCCGGCGACGCCACCGCGATCACCGCTACCCAGCTGCGAACGGTGGTGGAGCGTCTGATGACCGCCGGGCAGCGGAATCACGGCGGCTCCGCATCCTCCGGTCTGGTGGTGGTCCTTGCACCCCTCGCTACTGCTGTCAATGTCGACCGCTGCTGGCTCGCATTACTGGTTGGACCCGTCCGAAGATCCGTACTCCTGCACCGTTGAACCTGGCTGATCATTCCCGCGCACACCCGACTCCGTTTCGGTCGCCCCCCGCAGTCGACCTACGAGGGCGCTGGGAGAGACCCGCCGCCCCAGGGGGTACTTCCGCCAGCTCGCGTCCAGATCCCTACGGACTGTCCGGGAGCGACCGAGGCAAGCGAGTCCGCTTCCTTGACTATTGCGGTGCTTGAGAGGGTATGGCGCCCATCATGAGGAACTGAAGGCAGCATTGAGGAGCGACAGGCGAAGAGCTTTAGACTTCTCTTGTTGCTCAATCACAGCCTTATCAATGCTCATCAGGCTATCAAGGTGCATAGCAATCTGACGCTGCTTCTCCAAGTCTGGAAGCGGAACCTCGGTGGCAAGCAACCTCGCGACGTTCACTCGCTGGCGGCGGGATCCCATTCCTGTGGTTCCGTCCCGTAGTCGCGCATGCAACTCCGGCCAGCGTGCTAAATGAGCTACGTAGCTAGGGTCAGCTACTTCGGCATTAATGTCGAAGGTCGGGAACTCTTGTGAGACGAAGAGTCCTTCGAAATCCTTGGTTACCGTGGCGAGCGCGCCTTCCCATGCGAACAGCTTACTAAACACAAATTGGTTGACATGCAAGCGATAGAGGGTGCGATAATTCGTTTCCGATCCGTAAATCATAGGCCGCTTGAACAAACCACGGCCATAGCTGTATATGCCAGCTGTGATGTATCGCTCTTCTTCCTCCACTGTCACCGGGTCTGCTGACAGCGTCAGAATCTTACTCAACGGCGACCATGGCACATTCTTAGTAGCAACTTCCACTGGGGTAAGTCCACCCAACAGTTCCAGGATCTGACGCTCGATGGCCACAAGGTCCACTATTAGATCACTCGGATCACGATGACTTAGACCAGTGGCCGCACTAGGGTTAGGGCGGTCAAGATTAAAGTCATCCCGTTCGATGTCCGCCCACGCCACGCGCCAGGCATGGTGATTTTCAATTCGACCATCACGATGCTCACCGCCCCACCACTCAATGCAGTCGGCGAATTCCTCGTAACGCATGGGCTTGGTCTTTGAATACCCTCGCCGGCCTTCCGGAGCGGGCATCTGATAGAACCAAGTCTCTTTCGTTGGTCCGGTTTTCTCGAAGAAGAGAAGATTTGCAGGTATCGGAGTATATGGCGCGAATACTCCTTGACTCAGCCGCACTATAGTATGCAGGTTGCATTCCTTCAAGAGCTTTTCTCTGACACGCGGACCGATTCCAGCTCCCGAAAGAACGCCGTTAGGTAGCACGACCGCGCATCGACCGCCGGGCTCCAGTTTGTCAATGACGGCCAGAAGATATAGTAATGAAGTCTCTTTCGTTCGGAGGCCCTGAGGAAAGCGTTGTGCGACCGAGCCTTCTTCCTCTCCACCAAACGGCGGGTTCGTTAGTACGACACGCACTCGGTTCGCCGGCTTGTTCTCGTTAAGCATCCGAATAAGTGCGTTGTCGCGAATGACTGCCGGACTGTTCACATGGTGCAAAATAAGGTTCATTACGCAGAGTAGGTATGGAAGAGGTTTCTTCTCGATTCCACGAAGATTGGCATGCAGTTCAGCCAACAGTACGCTGCTGTTCGCTGAGGTGCGAAGCTTTTCGAACGCCTCAACCAGGAATCCCCCTGTCCCGCAGGCGGGGTCGAGAATACTCTCTCCGAGCTTGAGAAAAGTCTGTTCTACCATGAACTTGATGACTGGTCGAGGCGTATAAAACTCGCCCGAATCTCCTGCCGCGTCGCGCATCTCTTTGAGGATGGACTCGTAGAGAAATGCGATCGCGTGGTAGTCGTCGGATGTACGGAAATTAATCCGGTTCACCTGGTCGACGAGATCGCGGAGCAGTACCCCGGACAGCATTCGGTTGTTGATCTCTTTAAAGACCGCAGAGATGATGTTTCTCGGATCCGACGGGTCCTTGCTCGACGGAAGATCGCGCAAATATGGAAGCAGGTCATCATTCACAAATTTCAGTAGACGTTCGCCACTGAAGTCCTGATCGGAGGCCCACGTCTTCCAGCGGTACCGTTCATCTATCGCTGGCTTGAAGCGCGGTCCCTCGATAAGGAACCGCTCTTCCTCGAGTGTGTCGAAGGCCCGAAGAAAGAGGAGCCAGGAGAGTTGAGGAAGCCGGTCGAGATCTCCGTTTAGGCCGGCATCCTTGCGCATGATGTCGCGGGCAGATTTGATTGCGGAGCCGAACTGAGCGCGAGTGGTCGGTGGTACGTCGGTCCTCTTTGTTGCCATGTCGAAATTCCGTTCGGTTGTCGGCAGTCAGAGCGTCGGCCCAGAAGGCGTAAATCAGGTTCATCGCGTCGGTCGCCGCCGCTTTTGGTAACGGTGACGTCGGCCCACGATCATCGGGTATCTCTAACGTCAGTGCGGTGGCGGATCGGGCAGCGTTGTAAGAGTCGAACGATGTGGCAATCGGCGTGCTGCCAATTGCCGCGCTGCACCTGGCATTGCTGGACCTGATATCTGTGCCCGACGTCGCATGCCTTCGCCCGCGTTGAAGTACGCTCGCCGGCTTGCGCTGAGGCACCAGAGCAGGCTACGAGCACTGCGGGGATCAGCCAGCACGCGGACATGGTACCACGCAGAATAGTGTAGCTCACTGGTAGCGTAAAGTGAACGAGCCGCGCAAGGCTTAATCGTTCCGCTTAGGCCGCCACGCTAAACAGTCGGGTGCCAAGGTTGTCCAGAGCCTCATGCAGCTTATCGCCCCCGTTAAACCGCTCAGCAAGTTCAATGATCGTCCCATGCTCGGTAAACGGTGGGACCTGTAGTGCGCTGGGCGACAACTCAGACGGGCCGTACGCGGCGTACTTCTCTAGCACGAGATCCAGAATCTCCCGCGCTCGGGTGGGGAATCCGGCAAGGAAGTCGCGGTGTTCGCGTCGTAGCCGGGCTACCCGCTCATCACGGCTGACAAGGGGGAATTCCCAACCTATGTGCAACAGCAGGTCGATCGGGTCCACTTCCGGATGTTGGAGCTTCACTGGGAGTTCGGAGACGGGAATGTCGGCGGCTTCAAGTGCTTCGCTGAGCAGGCGGCGACTCTTGGCTATCGCCCACTGCGCTCGAAGATTGGCAGGATCAAGGTCCAGTTCGATGAGTCGAGCCTGGACGTATTGGCGGTACGTCACCAGGCGCAGGCGGCGGCCGTCGCCCTCTAGGACGTAGAATGCCTCGCCCCACACAAATACATCGACACCATTTACGTAGAGGCGGACGCCGTTGGCACGGATGTTGTCGATCTGGTCGGGATCGTCCACTACGTTGGCAGGGCCATCGCTTGCAGCTGTCTTGTCTGCGACATTGCCGTCCTGCTCCTGGTAATCGGACCCAGGGCCGGCGGCTTCTTCCGTCAAGTCTTCGTCAGCTTCCGACTGCTCTATTGTGGTCTCGAAGCTACCTTCGTCGTCAACGTCGTCCCGTACGATACGGATCGGTGGACCATCGAAAGTCGGATCGTTGAACAAGACCGTCGCCTCGACGAAGTCGATAATGTCAAACGATGATTTCCTCACATCCTCACATACTCGAGTGCCACGACCGATTATTTGCTTGAACTCTGGCATGGAACCGATACGTCGAAACAGTACGATGTTACGTACCGATGGCATATCGACCCCGGTGGTAAGCAAGCGAGACGTCACTGCGATCACGGGTTCATCGGTGTCGATCTTTTTGAACCGGTCCAATAGCGCCCGGCCAGGATCACCATCGTCGTCGGTGATCCGGCAAACATAGTCGGGATACCGCTGGACCATGTCGTAGTTCGCGTTGGTTAATGCCTGCCGCATTCGGTGTGCATGGTCATTGTTTTCGCAGAACACGATCGTCTTACCCAACCGATCGGTCTCCCGTAGGTAGTTGGTTAGGTAGGCTGCAGCTTCCTCGGTGCGTTCAAGGATGGCCAAGACCCGCTCGTGGTCCTTGGGCGTATAAAGCCGATCTGGAATCTCGTTGCCGTAAATGTCGCGCTGCCCTGCGGTCGGCCGCCATCCCATAATGTCGACGTTGAGGCGCGCCTTCCGAACCCGATAGGGCGCCAGGTAACCGTCCTCGATTCCCTGAGCCAATGAATACTCATACACTGGGTCGCCGAAGTAGTTGTATGTGTCGGCATCGCGCTTGTTGATCGGTGTCGCTGTCATTCCGATTTGCGTCGACGGACTGAAGTACTTTAGGATTTTGCTCCACTGTGCCTCATCTCGGGCGCTCCCCCGATGGCACTCATCAACGATGATCAGATCGAAGTAGTCCGAGTCATAGCGCTTGTATAGTGGCTGATCGTTGCCGCGGTCGAGCGTCTGATAGAGTGCAAAGTAGATGTCCCGTCCGCGCGCCGCCACCCCGCGCTCTATCTTGTGGACCACGTCCCCGAACCCCTGGATGAAATACTCGTCCTTTGGCTGGTCAATCAACATGCTGCGGTCGGCAAGGTAGAGAACGCGAGGGGGGCGGCCTCCCGTCCACTCGGCGCGCCGCAGCTTGGCGACGATCAGGTAGGCAACCAGAGTCTTGCCAGTGCCAGTAGCGAGAGTCAACAGAATCCGCTTATCACCACGGGTAATTGCGTGAACGGCACGGTTGACCGCCACCTTTTGGTAGTAGCGCGCTTCGCGTGGTGTATTGTTGAAGTTGCGTAACTGCTGATCGAAGGGCATCAACACTACTTCGGTCTGCAGCCCCCTGTCGAGGCCCCGCGCTTGCCGATAGCGGGCAAGTAGCGTCTCCGGGGAAGGAAATGCCCCAACCTCGGTCATCAGGCCCGTTGATAGATCAATTTCGTGGATCACGCGACCGTTCGTTGCGTACGCGAACGGCACGTCAAGCAACCGCGCGTACCGCTTGGCCTGTTCGATGCCGTCGGCGGCGTTCTTGCTGGTCCGTTTGGCCTCTACGATCCCGATCGGGAGTCCATCACGGTGTTCCAGCACATAGTCAGCCTTCAGCTTCGACTGACGCGAATGTCGCCGCGTAGTAGCAACCAACTTGCCCGCATTAATTGGGTATTGCGGCCAGATCTGCTCCTCTGGCCACCCCGACGCGGCAAGCGCGGGCAGCACAAACCATTTGCACGTTTCGTCCTCAGTCAGCCTCGCAGCACCAAATGTCACTACCACTTCTTACACGATGCGGGCGACACTCACTACCCGCCCGTACTTCTAGCGCAGCGCGCCAGCCACCACGGGGCCGGTCTCCAACATTCCCGGAGAGCTACGCCAGATGGATGCAGCGCCTGTGCCACCCGCAACTTGGTCGCGATCTCTGCGGTCGGCAGTGCACGAGCAGTGCCGCAGCCAGATCCCGTCCTACCTGCAGGCAGGCACAAGCGGCCCCTCTGACTGGTTCCGACCTCCAGGGCAACCCATGTTTCGCAATGCCACGCTTGATCGGTTTCGTAGCGGCGGCCCGTCCCAGACCGGCGCGCGAAGCGCGGTGTCTAGGACTTCCACGGCCAATGCTGCCGATGTGCTGATCTCGCATATCACCGATGCGGAAGCTCCCCCGCCAGGGCTGTTGCATTCTCGCGGGGCGGCACGTTGACCAGCGGTTTTATAGAGAGAGACAGCCCTTTTCATCGTGGTTCTCGGCTGGTCTGGGCGTGGTGTAGGACGAGGATGGCCTGGATGATCGCGGTGGCGCATCGGGGCAGCCGCGGAGCTTGGTGAGGACTTTCCAGGCTTTGAGGGTGGCGACGGCGCGTTCAGCCGACGGCCCGGGTCTTGGCGTGGTGGCGGTTGACGGTCTTCTTCCGGCGGGACAGTCGGGGTCGGTATCGGCGGCGTTTGAACGGCGTACGGACGCTGCCGCCAGCGCCTTGGTACGCCTTGTCAGCGAAGGTCATCACGTTCGCGCTGGTCAGCGCGTTGATCAGGTCGTGAGTGCGGGCGGCGGTGAGGTCGTGTACGGCGCCGCGCCGGTCGTCACCACCACCGCTGGCGGCCTGGCCGAGCAGGTAACCGAGGGGGTCACCGGATTCACCAGCGAACCAGCCCGCCCTGACGCGCTGGCAGCCGCGATCGATCGGGCGCTGGCCACCACCCCAAAGCAGCGGGATCAGATGCGCCAGGCAGGCCAGAGCGAGCTGAACTCCCGCTTCAACCACGACGCCGCGGTGGGCCGATTCCTGGGTGAGATCACGCCGTGGGCTGTCCGCTAGGGCGTGAGACGCATGTGGCTAACCTCCACGCCTGGCCGCACCAGCGTCGTGCCGCCGACCTGGATCCAGCCGCCCCACATGCCGCCACCGTGGTAGGTGCCGAGGCATGAGCATTCGCAGTCGGAATGCTCGGCCTTCTGGCAGTTGGAGTCGCACCGCTCCGTGGTCTTGAACTCCAGGTACAAGTCGACCGCGCCGAACCGGTCGGCAAGTGCGCGGGCAAGGCGCATCAGGTGCGTTCGGGCGATCTCCCACCGGCGCTCGGGGCCGTTCCACCGGGGGCGGGTCCTCTCGCCGAGGGCGTCGTGCAGCCACGCCCGGTTGCTGGGGCTGTAGGGCATCTGGAGGTGCAGGCGGGTTTGGCCGATGCGGCGGTCGATACGGAGAGTCGACATGTGAGGTGTCCCTTCAGTGGGGTTTCACCTCGCATATGTGCCAGAGGTCAGCGCGCTGTTCACGTCTGTCTCCTACCTGACATCCGGCGGGCAGGGTGGCGTGGGGGCGGCATCATGCCTGCGTGAAGATCGAAGACTTGGTCGATGGTGCGTCCATCGGGTCGATGGTAATCAGTCTCGCCGTCGGATTGGTGGCGTGGCTGGGGTGGAGAACATCCGTCGGTGTCCGCCGCGACCAGGTCGAAGCCGAGGAGCGGCGCAGGCACCGCGAAATGCGGCCCGTACTGGAAGTGTTGCTCGGCACGAGGGGAACACCGGAGCCGGCGTTACTGGTGGTCAAGCTGATTGGTCCGCGTGAGGTGGAGCAGTACGACTGGATTCGGTTGGCCATCCGTGACGACGGGAAAAACCGCACCCCGCACGGCGATGTCACCACTGAGGCGATCCGCGAGCAGGTATGGGGGCCGTTCCGGCTGCGCCCCGGCGTGGACGGCGCTGACCGGGAGGGGCGTGCCGCCCAACAGGACGCTCGGGCAGTTACCGATTCCTGGCTGTTCACCGTCGACCGGTCAACCCCGCCCCGCTGGTATGGGGGTGGGGATGTGGAGTGGCGAAAGGACTACGCGGGGAAGCCGGTCCGGTTGCGGATTGAGATCGGGTTGGGTAAGCGGTCGTGGTCGGAACTGGTGGAGGTCCCTACGGCGCGCGAGGTATCACGGAAGGCCAGGTTCGCTGACTAACGGCCGGTGAGGGTCGGGCCCGTCGCAGCACAGTTCATCCCCGTGTTGGCCAAACGGCGCGTTGCCTGCCTCGTCGGGGTGACCGGCGACGTCGGCGACGGAGCCGTCACTGCACACCGCCGCCGTGTGGACACCGAGGGGCCGCCACACCCGCAGCGTCTGACCGACCAGGGCCAGCGACGGACACACAACCCGTGGGCAGCACCGTACTGCCGCGTGTGCGGCGATCAGTGTCTTTCCGGTCCCGCAGGCGGCGATGACCTGTCCCCTGCCGTCGCGGGCGGCACCCTCAACGATCGCCTCGACCGCTTCCTGCTGATATCCGCGCAGCGGCGGCAATGCGTCCGCCGGCAGGGATCGCCGGTCGGGGGCCGTCGGGTCGTTGTCCGCCCACCTTGCCGCTTGCGGCCGTCTCCGGGGCGGTCACGCCCGCGCCACCGAGGCGGGAAGGTTCACTGCTGCTCCTGGGCTGCTGTCGCGGTCGGTGGTGTGGCGCTGCCGTAGCCGGTTGAGGTGTGCGGTCATGCGGGCGGTGGTGGGATGCCCGGGGTGGGCACGGCGGTGGCGGTCGATGGTGTCGGCGAGGAGGGCGCGGGCGGCGTCGTGGTGACCGAGGTCGTGCAGGACGAGAGCGGTGGTGGCGCGGACTGCGAGGGTGGGGTGCGCGTCCGGTCCGGCGGTGGCGGCCAGGTGATCGGCGAGCTCCCGCAGGAGGTGGTACGCGCGCTGGTGGTGGCCTACCTGGCGGTGCGCGGTAGCGAGGGTATGGGCGGCGGTCAGGGTGTGCGGGTGGGTGGGGCCGTGGAGGCAGGCGAGGCTGCGGTGGGCGTAGTCCGCCCAACGAATCGCCGCCTCGCCGTGCAGTAGCGGGGCGAGCAGGTGCGCGGCCTCGGCGTGAACAACCTCGGTGGCGGTGGTGGTGGGGTCGATGCCGGCGAGGATGTTCCGCAGGATGGTGCGGGCACGCTGCGGATCGGTGCCGGTGAGGTTGCGGGCAAGGTCGAGGTGTCCGGGCGGAACCGGTCGGGGTGAGCGGGTACTGGGCCAGGTGATCCGCAGGTCGCTCGGGTGGGTGCCGGCGGTGATCCGGGTGATCAACCGGCGGGCGTGACCGGCGGCGATACCCGCCGCCTTGGGGTGGGTGAGCGCGGGTACGAGATGCGCGGCGTGCCGCAGGACCACCACGCCGACGGCGCTGGCGACTGCTGTCGCGTTCAGCACAGGTCGACGGCACGGTGGTGGGCAGTCATAGACGAGACCGGCCCAGGTGAACACCGCCGTCATGGGGTGTTGGCAGAACCGGCAGTGCAGCAGCCCGTCGGGCAGCAGGACCGGGTCGACGCCGGTGTGGGTGCTCGATGCGTTGGGCGGTGGTGCTGCGGCGGTGGCGTGGGTGCGGGCTTTGGTGACCCAGGTTTGGAGGAGTCGGCGGTCGAGGTGGAGTTCCCGGGCGACGGCGCTGATCGGGCCGCGTCGTCCGGCGGCGCGGGCGGCTTCGACCTGGCGCACGGCGTCGGCGATGACGTCGGAGGTGTAGGTGCGGGGCAAAGCCATCAGGAAGGTCAGTCCCTCGGCAAGACGAACGGGCAGGGAAGCAAACAGGGCGTTGGCGGGGCCGGCCGCAGCGATCACCAGGCCGGCCGGTGGTCAGGGCGTGGGGTGGTGGCGGGCGCGGTGATGCGGGGCACGAGTGCGGCGGCGGCGTCGATGACGTCCTGCTGGTGCGGGGGGCAGCGGACAGGATCGGACCGCGGTGAGCAGGTGCGCCGAGACGCGGGCAAGCCGGGGCTCGGAAGAGCCGGGGCGGCGGGGTGGCAAGCAGTGGATCAAGGGGTGCCGATGCCAGCGGTGGGTGAAGACGTTCGCCGGGGCCTGGGGATCGACCTCGGCAGGTGTGGGTGACCCGGGCCTGAACCCGGCCCGGTGGCGTCGGTGAGGTCGGTGACGAAGGCGTCGATCTGGCCTTGGGTGACGCCGGGCATGCAGATGAGGTGACTGACGTCCGCGTCGGTCGCCAGGAGCCACTTCGCCCGCACTGCGGCGGGTGGGGTGGGGAGGACGACGGTGAAGGCGTGGGGGTGTCGCCAGGCGGGCCAGCCGGCGGCGGTGAGCCGGTCGACGGTGTAGGCGGCGAGACGGCGTGCTTCGCTGACCCGCCACCGGTGTCCTTCCCGGCCGTGGGTGGCGATGGCGTGCCACAGCAGGGCGGCGGCCAGCCCGCACCGGGACCCGGTCACGGTGGAGTCGAGCGTCGCGGTGTAGGTGACCGGGGCACCTTCGCGGCGGAGGCTGTCGCGGATGAGGACCACCCCGCACGGTGTCGGTACCCCGAGGAACTTGTGCCCCGACACCGTGACGCTGCCGATGCCGCTGTCGTCGTCCAGGCGGAGCCGCCCGTCGAGGGCGAGGGGGATGCCGGACAGGGCCGCGTCGACGTGCACATGCCGGCCCGGCACCTCGAAGGAGTCGAGGACGGCCCGGATGTGGGTGGTGTCGTCGACGGCTTCGGTCATGGTGGTGCCGGCGGTGGCGACCACGATCGCCGGCCACCGCCGGTGCCGGCGTATGCGGAGGGCGAGGTGGTCGTAGTCCATCTCCCCGTCCGCACCCGCGTTGACGACCACGCCGCGTGCTCCGAGCATTTCGATGATCTTTGGGATGGAGTAGTGGGCGGCGGTGGAGTAGTAGATGCGGGCGGTGGGGAGGCGGCGGTGGGCGGTGTGGAGGGCGGAGAGGTTGCCTTCGGTGCCGCCGGTGGTGACGTAGCCCCACCGGTCGTGGGTGGGCATGTGGAGGGTGTCGGCGAGCCAGGCGATGACGGCTTGTTCGAGGATGCGGGTGTGGGGGGTGCCGCTGGTGTCGGTGGGGTCGCCGATGTTGTTCCACAGGCGGTGGCCGAGGCGGGCCATCACCTCTCGGTGGTCGAGGTCGACCGCGCCGGGGAACCCGATGCTCGTCGGCGCGGCCGTGTCGGCTTCGGCGATCAGGTGGTCCAGGACCGCGGTGATGTCAACCGGCGTATGGCCGAGGTCCGCGGCCTCGGCGAGACCACGCAGGCGAGCGGGCGCGGGGGTGGGGGTGTGGGTCATGCCGGACGTCCCGCGAGGAGGTGCCCGGGGAGGGTGCGGTGCAGGCGGGTGAGCTGCGTCCAGGTGTCCCGGGTGACGGCGTCGCCCTGGTCGGTGAGGTGTGCGTGGGGGTTGTAGTGGGTGACCCGGTCGGGGTCGAGGGGTTTGGTGCAGCGGACACCGTCCGCGCCGATCGGGGCGTGGGGGTCGCGGTCGACGTGCAGGGCGGTGCCGTCGGTGAGTAGGACGAAGCATTGGCCCTTGAGGTCGAACACCGAACGGCGACGGTCGTCGCCCGAGGAGCGTAGGGTCCGGGCGAGTTGCTGCCAGCGGCCCTGGTCGGAGTCGAGGGTCGTCACGCCCATGCCGACGTAGACGGCCCCGGCGGGCAGGGTCATGTCGCCGCCGTTGACCATCGACCCCTGCGGGCCGAGGGGATGCCACCGGCGGCCCGCCGCCCCGGCCCGGGTGATGCTGTCGGTGACGACCTCGGTGAGGTCGGCCAGCAACCTTGGTAGGTGCTGGGATTCGGGGGAGGCCAGCCACAGCCGGTAGGCGGTGTGCAGGTGGTAGCCGTGGGGTTGGGCGGGGGCGTCGGAGACGAAGAACAGCATCACCCCGTGCGGGCTGAGCGCGTCGCGGTGTCCGTAGCGTTGGTCGGCTTCGATCATGTGTCCGGTGTTCAGGCGTTTCGCCCGGTAGACGATCTGCTGCCGCAGGTCGGCCCACCACCGGGCCTCGACCGACACCCTGTCGTCGGGTTCCCCCGGCTGCGGGGGTGAAGGGGTGTGCTCGGGCGGGGCCACGTGGACGGGGGCGTCCCGGCGATACGGTCGCTCGTCGGGCATGCGGTAGTCCGGCGGGGCCGGCTGGATCAGGCGGGGACCCGGTGGGGGTTGGTGGTCCGCCGGTCGGCGGGGGCCGGGTGGTGGCGTCGGCCGTGGAGGTTCGGGCCGCCAGGCGGGATCCAGCGGGTCACTGCTGCGGTAGCCCTGTGCCGCTGGGGTGTGGGCGGTGTAGGTCTTCATGGTCGGGGTGTTCCTCGGGGTTCAGATGGAGATGTGCAGGGCGTCGGGCACGGCATGCGTCTTCGGGGTGCCATGACCGATGCCGGCGTAGACGTCAGGTCGGGTTCGGCGCAGGTGCGCGGCCCACATGCCGCCTGCGGTAGCGGTGGCGGCGAGGATCGCCGGGAGCAGCAGCGGATACGGTGATCCGGGTGCGGCCCCGAGTAGCGAGCCGACGTTGCCGACCATCGCCACCAGGACCACCGACCCGCCGATCACCCCCAGCACGGGTGCGAACCTCCACTGCCAGATTCCGGAGCGTTCACCCCGCACGGCGGGTGAGGCGGCCAGCACGGCGATCGAGGCGGCGAGGAGCAGGCAGAGCAGGCCGAGTGCGCCGAGGGTCGACAGCCAGGTGAACATCACCGCCACCGGGTCGACCCCGGCGACCGCGAACACCGTGACGACGAGTGCCGCCACCGCCGTCTGGGTGAGAGACCCGCCGCGTGGGGCGCTGACCCGGGTCGTGCTGTCGGTGCGGGCGAGACCGGTGGGGAGGACACCTTCGCGGGCCATGGCGAACACGTACCGGGCGATCACGTTGTGGAACGCCAACATCGACGTGACGATCGCGAACACCAGCACCACCCCGGCAACACCCACCCACGCCGTCCCGGCGGGTTCGAGGATCGTGAACGGCAGGCCGGAGGACGGATCGGCCGCGCGGGAAGCGACCGTGTCCGGGCCGACGGCCACGCCCATCGCCCACGCCGCAGCGGCATACACGCCACCCAGGACGAGAACGGCGGTGATGGTGGCGCGGCCGATCGACCGGCGGTCGACGGCTTCCTCCACGAACGAACCGGGGGCGTCGACGCCCATGAACGCGGCCACGCACAACGCCACCGCCCCACCGATCCCCCCGACCGCCAGACCGGAGGCGTCGAACCCCTCCCACGACACCGTCCCGCCGGCCGGCGCGCCGAGGCCGGCGGCGACGAACAGGCCGACGATCAGCAGCGACACCGTGAGGACCCCACCGAGGACCCAGGTGGACAAGGCGATCGCCCGTACTCCGAGTGCGCCGACGACGGCCCAGGCGATGCCGGCCCACACCCACCAGGTGCCGCCGAGTTGGGCGGCGAGGGTCGCCCCGAACAGGCCGTACAGGCTGGTCTGGATCGCCGTGTACGCGACCAGGGCGACCAGGCCGGCGGCGACACCCCAACTGCGGCTGACACTGTGGGCGAGGATGCCGTAGTAGGCCGCCGGGTGCCCGACCTGCCGGGCCAGCGCCGTGTAGCCGACCATCAACAACGCGACGACACCCGTCACCAGGACGAAGGTGAGGGGTAGGGCGGTCACCCGGGTCGTGGCGTAGGTGGTGACCAGACCACCGGCGAGGACCACCATCGGCGCGGACGCCGCCGCACCGAAGATCGACAAACTGGTCGGGGTCATCGTCCGGCGGGCGAGAGCCACCTGCTCGTGCATGCTCATCGCTGCCCCCGCTGCGGGACGTCCGGGCACGACGGCTTACGGCAGTCCCGTACCGGGTGGGTGGTGACGTCGGCGGCGTGCACCGGCACCAGGTACACGGCGGTGGGTCGTACCGGGCCGGTGCGCCAGTAGCTGCGGTCGCGGTCGAGTCGCCGCAACGCCACGTCGGCGCGCGGGGTGAACCCGAACAGGTCGTGCGTGCCGTCCGGCCACTCCCGGCGCAGCGCGTACCCCCACAGGTGCACCTGCGGCTCGGTGCCCGCGTCGTCCGCGCGGGCGGGGGTGGTGGGGCGGGTGCGGGTGGGGGTCAGCCAGGGCGGCAACCACCAACCCGCCGCACGCCTGCGCGGCGGAACCATAACCACCGGACGCTCGACAACGGTCAACATGAGACAAGCCCTTTCTTCGGACAGTGGGTGCACGGGTGGGACTGGCGGGCCACACGGCCTCCGCCAGCTACTGATCAGGGGTGACGCACTACCGGGCGCGGTCAGAGAGAACGGTCAGGGAGAACGCGGCGGTGTCGGGAGGAGCCGGCCACGTAGCGGGGTCACGCCACGGCGCAGCCGGGCCCGTGGGGGAAGCCCGCCACACGACCGGCCGGGGCCGGGGCGCCACATCCGCCACAGCGCGGGACCGCCCGGCTCCAGCAGGATCGGTGACCTCGGCTCGTACCCCAGCGCGGCCAGCAGGCTCTCCCTCGGACGACCACCCGGCACCTCCGCGTACGCGGGGAGTCCTTCGGCGTCGAGGACCCGGTGGTGGGCGGTCAGCAACGTCCGCGCGGTGTCGTCGTGGCCGGGACGCGTGGCGAGGTGCGCCAGGTAGGCGTGGGGGACGTGCGGGACCACGGCGTCGAGGTAGGCGTGCCAGAGTGCGAACCGGGACGCGTACGGGCCGAGGGCCTGGTGCAGGTCATACATCCACGCCGCCGCCGGCACGGGCACTTCCGGCCGTCGCAGCCACACCGCCACCGCCGAACGGTCCCCGGTCGTGTCGACCTGGCCGCGCTCCAGCCCCCATGACACCAGCAGCCGCGCATACCGGCCCAGCACCTCGGGTCGTTCGGCGGCATCCGGCACCAGCCAGCCACCCACCGCACCATCCGACAGCGCCTCCGCGACGAGCACCGACAGCGCGTCGAGGTCCGCAGCCGAGGCGCGACGTACCACCTCCGTGCGCGTCACGACGCCACCCCCGACCCACCGTCAGCGCCGCTGTCCTCGGACGTCTCGGCGACCGCGGTGTCGGTGTGACGTTGTCGCGACGCCCACGCACCCACGTCGAACCCCCGCTGGAACGTCACCGCCACGTGCAGGTCGTCAGGCTCGACACCGCCGATCGGCAGCCACGTCCGCGCTTCCCGGACGAACTCCGGCGGCCCACACACCAACACCGCCTGCCCCGCCTCGTAGTGGTGCAGCACCGACCCCAGCAAACTCCCCCGAGCAACCGGATCGGCACCACCGTCGCCCGAGAGCACCACCACCACCGTCAACCACTCACCATGCTCCCGCTGCAACCCATCCAACGCCGCCGCGTCATACAGACCCCCCAACCTGCGAACACCCACCACCAACGTCACCCGCCGCCCACCCGGCGAGGCCGCAACCTGCTCCACCAACGCCCGCAACGGCGCAAGCCCCGTACCCCCAGCAACGAGCAACAGATCGGCATCACCGGCCGCCGCCAACGACAAGCCCACCTCACACGGCGGCCCCAACCACAGCAACTCCCCCGCCGTCACCTGCCTCACCAGCACGGGCGAGACGACACCACCAGGAACGACACTGACGTGGAACTCCACCGTCCCGTCCGGACGCGGCGCGTTCGCCGGAGACAACCACCGCCACCTCCCCGGCAACCGAGGCGAACACACCGGCACAGCGTCACCCGGCAAGTAGTGCAGCCGCCGCACCGGACGCACCGTCACCACCGCGACGCACCCCGACGCCGACACCACCGACTCCACCACACCGAACATCACCTGCGGGCCGTCGCCCAGCATGCCGGCGGACTGCTCGGCCAGACGCAACACCCGGAAACAACCCTGCTCCCACACCCGGACCAGCTCCGGCCCCCACGACTCCCCCGCGAACCGCCGCACCGTGTCCACCACGGCCGCCGCGATCACCGTCCCGTGATACGGATACAGGTCGAACCGCCGGTACAACCGGCCCAACACCACCAGTCCCGCCCGGTAAGCAGCAGGATCGGCACCGTGCGCGATCGCCTCCACCAGCGTCGAGAAGAACACCGGCGCAAGCCGCTCTGGCAGAAACCGCACACTCCGATCCACCATGAACGACCAGAAGTACGCCGCCGCCCGTTCATGATCAGCGATAGCAGGGGTCAGCGACTGCTCAAGATCAGGCGCGGACATGAACCACTTCCTCCGGTGGATCGTCACGTCCACCCCTCTCGACACCGCCATCGGACAACGCCTTCCGGGCATCACTGGTCCACATCCTTCGCAATGCGAAGAAGGCGCAGGAACGCGGTCGCCCGGCAACTGCGTCCACGATCATTGACGCGGCCCCGACGCCGCCACCTGTGATCATTGGGAGGTTTCCTTCCCCACAATTCCCCGTGTCGCGGGGAAGTTACATAGACGGCCCGAATTGCGTACGGTGGTGCAGCACCATCGATGGGCACGGCTGACGGGGAAGGGCCGCACATGACCGACGGGAATCCCGAGAGCCTGCGGCAGCAACAAACGCGCCTCGCCGCCGAACTACGGTCAGCGGGAAGAACATGGGTCGAGACCGCCGAGGTCTTCCGCGACAGGTTCCGCCTCAACCCCCGCGTCGCGCTGCGCGTCGTGCGCGGATGGAGCCAGGCGAAGGCCGCCGAGGAATGGAACCAGCGCTGGCCCGACGAACCCAAGTCGTTCAAGAGCTTCTCGTACTGGGAGATCTGGCCCGGCAAGGGTGGCTACTCACCCTCCCAGGAGAACCTGGCCCGCCTCGCCGAACTCTACGAATGCAGCGTCGCCGACCTCCTGGCCGACCTACCGAGCTTCCGCCACCTCGACTCCGCCACCGCATCGACCCCCGTCACGCCCGAGGGGGTGAAACCCGGCCTGCAAGGTGAAATCATGGTGCCGAGCGAGGCAGAGATCCTGCTTCGTGACCTGCTCGGTCGACGCCCCGGCGCCGACGCGGACGCCCCGCCACAAGCGGAAACCGCCGGCCTGTACCGCCGACCCGAGGAGGTCAACTTCGCAGAGTTGGCGCAGGTCATCACCATGTGGATGCAACGAGTACCCCACCCCCAGACCCGACGCGACATGCTGACCAAGCTGACCGCCGCACTCGCCGTCGCCGCAACAGCACCACTGACCGACCTCGCAGGCTTCACCGACAGCGCCACCGCCGCACCCACGCTCACCGACCCCGCACGGTTCGAGCCGGCCACCCTCGCTCACTGCGAAGCCATGATCCCCAACCTGCGTAAACAGGGCGACGTCCTCGGCGCTGCCGCCACCCTCCCCACCGCCCTGGCCTACCGGCGCATCGCCGAACAACAGGCCAAAGCCGCACCCCACGGCCCACACCGCGACCGCGCCATCGCCACCTACGCCGAACTCACCCAACTCGCCGGCTGGCTCTGCTTCAACACCGGCGACTACCACACCGCACAACGCCTCTACGACGACGCACGCACCGCCGCCCACGACGCCCGCGCCGTCGAACTCGTCACCTACATCCTCTGCACCATGAGCCACCTCGCCACCTGGCAAGGCAAACCCCGCATCGGCATCGACCACGCCGCAGCAGCCTCCGCCTGGGCCGACCAGACCGGCAGCCCCTACGCCCGCGCCTACGCCGCCGACGTAGCCGTCCGCGCCCTCACCGCCGACAACCAAAACCACCAATCCAAACAAGCCCTCGACCGCGAGTACGCCGCACTGCAAGCAGCACTCACCGACCCCCACCCCAGCCAGTCCTGGTGGTACTTCTACGACGAATCCTTCTACTGGGCTACCAATGCACAGAACTTGCTGAAGTTCGACGGAGCTGAGCAGGTGCTCGCGGCAACCGAACTGGCGCTCAACCTCGGCGACCCGGGCAATCTGCACAACCGCTCGTTCCGATTGCTGTTTCGCTCGGAGGCTTTTGCACGTCAGAAGAACATCGGTCTGGCCTGCCAGGCCATCACTGATGTCCTAGAACTGACCGCCGTGAAGTCGACACCCCGCGTCGAACAACGAGTGCAACAACTGCGGCGCGGCCTCGACCCGTGGAAACGCACCCGAGCGGTGCGGGAGCTCGACCAGGCGATCAACGCCCACCGCTCGCCGCCCCTCACCTAGCGCAGCGGGCGCACGAACTTGACGTACTCCCGGTAGTAGGCACCGGGACCTCCAGGAACGACACCGACCCGCTGCCAGCCCCATCCCTCATAGAGCGCATGAGTGGCGGTCGCGGCAGGGTTGGCCGACAGCGTGGCGCGTTCCTCATGCCGTCCTCTCAGGAACGAATCGTGCAGGCCGCGCCCGATCCCCCGGCCCTGCCACGCCTTGCGTACCTCGATCTCGGCCAGGACCACCGTGCGTTCGCCACCCCGTTCGTCGGTGAACCCCTCCTCCGGCGCCGGCTGAAGCCCCGCGAACCAGTCCCGATCCTGCCGCAGGCTGTACCCGAAGACGAACCCCACCAACTCATCCCCCACCCGCGCGGTCACCAACTCGTAGTTCCGCGCACCCAGCGCCCCCGTGGCCCGCCCCCGGAACGCATCGACCTTGACCGTCGCATCCTCGCCAGGCACCTGCCCGTACGCATCCGCGTAGACCTCACACAACTCGTCCATCAACCCGCCAGCAGCCTCAGCACCAAGGCGGGTATACGTCACATCGCTCACGCCCACCACCCTACGGACGCCCCCACGCCCCACCCTTCCCCGCACCACGGGGAACTACGCTGAGCAAACACCGACTGACCTCGCAGTCTTGACGCGGTGGCAGGCTCTAGGCCCGCTATTACAGCGGCGAGATTGCCAACGAAGTGGGCGACCGCAGCAGTCAATCGCTGCTGGCAACCCCTGGAATGCCACCTGAGCTGTCACGTGGCCTCGACAGCTCACTGTCGAATACCCGACACTCACTGTGGGCGCAAAGCAAGGCATCACTCAGAAGACGATGTCAACCGGAAGAGACTAAGCTCGCGGGCACCAGAGTTAGAGGACTATCCGACCACCTTGGGCGTACGCAGATCCTACGGTCTTCGGGTCAATCGTCTAGTTGGCGCGGCCTGAAGGTTGAGAGAAGAGACATGGGAGCAGGCTTATGGATCGCCTAGATTCAGTGGCCGACACTGGTCAATCACGGCAAGAACAGCTTCCCGCTCGCGGTGAAACAGAAACCACTCTCGCCCGCTGGGTGGAGCTACACCGCCTCGCGGTAGCGGGCCAGGAATCGGCGATCGCCCGGGATTCGGGGAGTCGCATAGCGAAAATTTGGCTGCCAAGGTCTCGGTTCGCAGATGTCGTGACTCTCACAAGCGCGACCCTGACCTTTGGCCCAGACGTCGACGCCTTTTACCATCTGGGCTGGGCCCAGTTTGCCTTAGGGCAACCCCGAAGTTCATTGGATACCTACACACATGCCCTGCGCCTTGCCCGCGAGTCTGGCAATAGCGGCAAAGAAGCGTCCATCCTGAACAATATCGGTCTAGTGTATGCCGGAATTGGTGAGGTAAAGCAAGCCATTACCTGCCACAGAGATTCTCTCCACATAAGCCGAATGGCCGGAAACCGCGATAGTGAAGCGGCCACCCTCAATAACATAGGCGGAATACACGACCGACTCGGAAACCCGCAACAGGCCCTCAACTACTACCACCAGGCCCTATCTATCCGAAGAGAAATCGGCAACCCCAACGGCGAATCCGCCATCCTGAACAACATAGGCGGAATACACGACCGACTCGGAAACCCGCAACAAGCCCTCAACTACTACCACCAGGCCCTATCTATCCGAAGAGAAATCGGCGACACCAAGGGCGAAGCGACATCCCTGAGCAACATTGGACTTGTACATAGCAGGCTCGGAGACTGGCAGCAGGCCCTCACGCATTACCAACATGCCCTCCAGATCCGCCGGGAAGTCGGCGACCGCGCCGGAGAAGCGGTCACCCTCAACAACATCGGCGGCTCGCACAACAGGCTCGGAGACTGGCAGCAGGCCCTCACGCATTACCAACATGCCCTCCAGATCCGCCGGGAAGTCGGCGACCGCGCCGGAGAAGCGGTCACCCTCAACAACATCGGTCTCGTGCATAGCAACGTCGAAAATTGGCAGCAGGCCCTGACCTACTACCGGCGAGCACTACCCATTCGGCGGGAAGTCGGCGACCGCGCCGGCGAGGCGACCACCCTGACCAACATCGGCCTCGCATATGATGGCCTTGGAGACTGGCAACGGGCGTTGACTTACTACCAGCAGGCCCTACCCATCCGGCGGGATGTTGGCGACCGCGGAGGGGAGGCGACGACTCTTGCCAACATTGGCGCTATTCAACTAGTGCAAGGCAATTTTGCTGCAGCGCAGAACATTCTGGGTGAGGCGCTTAAGATTTTCCAAGTCGTTGGCGATCGCCGTTCAGAGGCGATAGTCCGAGCCCACTTAGCCGACCTGCTAGTGCAGATGAGTCGAGTGGCCGATGCCGTCGAGGTACAGCGTCGCGCAGTCACCTTGGCTGAGCAGACGAGCCATCCGGAGTTGGAGCGGATGCGTACGTTCCTGGTCGAGCTTGAGCAGATGAGGAGGAGTTAGGCTTAGGCGCTGTTGTGGAGGTTTCGGAATCGGATAGGGTTGGTGCTTGCTGGACTCGGCTCGGCCAAGACGATCTTGGGCTGCTGGCATTCGCGTCGTCCTTCCGGGGTGACCGTCACGGTATTGCTCCGCGATGGGGCGCGCGGTGTGAGGCATCCACTGCCAGCCGGGTACAGGTCGCCTTCGAATACCGCTACAAGCGTGATCGGGGGGATTTGGTGGTTGGAGATCGCCTTGTAGAAGGCCGACTCTCCGCAGCGATGAGGTCGGAGGCCAGAATGGGCGAGATGGACACGTACGAGTTGGAGATCCTCGAACAGACCTCCGACTACGCCGAGCTGCGGCTGTCGACCGGCGGGGGCCCACCGAGGACCCGGGGTATCGATATGGCGGCGATCGACCGGCTGATCGGAATGGTGGAACGCGATTATAGCCAAGACGCGTTCGCGCAACGGGTTTTCGGTGCGCCGCCGCTGCGGGAACTCGGCACGCAACTGGCGGTCTTCCTCGACGGTGACGAACGCTGGCTGACCCCTCTGATGGGCCGTCCGCCCGGCGTAGCGTTGCGGATCACCACGGCCGGACGGCTACGGCACCTGCCGTGGGAGCTCCTCGCCTCTGACGGCGCTTACCTGACCGTGTCTGGTCACGCTCCGCTGCTTCCGGTAAGGGCGGTGGGAACCCACACAGCTCTCAAGAGCCCGGTCGCCCCGGGGAACCGACCCCTGCGGGTGCTGTTCATGGCGACGTCTCCCGAGGGAGTCGAGCCCATGCTCGGCTATGAAGCCGAGGAGGCGGCGATCCTAGCGGCCACCGCGCGCACCACCACCGATCTGGTTGTGGAGGAAAGCGGCACCCTGGACGGGCTTCGCTTCCTGTCCCGGGACTACGGCGCGGGCCACTTCGACGTCCTGCACCTCAGCGGCCACGCCACCATCAAGGACGGTCAACCCACGTTCCTGACGGAGAACGAGTTCGGAGGGCTCGCTTACGCCACCGCCGATCAGATCGCCCGGGCCATGGCCGGGCACTGGCCCCGGCTGGTCTTCGTCTCCGGCTGCCTCACCGGCAGCTCCCCCGACGCCGGCACGCTCCCCTCGATGAGCGAAAGCCTGATTCGGGCCGGTGCTCCCGCCGTGCTGGGCTGGGCGCTGCCCGTAGGCGACATCTCCGCCACCGAGTTCGCCGCCGAGCTCTACCGGTCACTTGCCGACGGGGAACCACTCGACCGGGCCGTCGTCGACGCTCGTTGCCACCTCTACACCAACCAACGCGGCAACTGGCACCTGCTGCGCCTCTACGCCGACCGTTCCCCCCTCGCCCCCATGGTCACCCCGCTGAACACCAAAGGCCGAGCACGCCTACAGACCCGCCCCGCCGAACAGGAATTCCTCGACCCACAGACCCAACGGTCCCGGGTCGCCGGCCGCGCGACGTTCGTCGGCCGGCGACGCGTGATTCAACGTTGCCTGCGGACCCTCAAACAACCCGCCGATGACCACGCCGCACAGGCCCTCGTCCTGCACGGCATGGGTGGCCTCGGCAAGAGCAGCCTCGCATCCCGTCTGCTAGAACGCATGCCCACCCACCAACGTGCCGTCTGGTACGGCCGCGTCGACCTGACCAAGTTCCGAGAGCTCACCACCAAGATCACTCTGCCCACCCTCCAGCAGCAGATCGCCGCCACTGAACTCCTCGACAACGACAAGGCACCCCTGGCCCTCCGCCTACGCCACCTCCTGCACGCCGACGGACCCCTCGGGCAGACCCCCTGCCTATTCGTTTTCGACGACTTCGAAGACGGCAACCTCGACGAACGCGACGGCACCCATATCCTGTCGACCGACATGGCCGACATACTGCCCGCCCTGCTCACCGCCATCCGCGACACCGGAAGCCCCAGCCGGGTAATCATCACCACCCGCTACCGCTTCCCAACCCCAACTGCCACCACGATCACCGTGGAATCCCTGGAAACCCTGACCCCCGTCGAGCAGGACAAGAAACTCGCCAACCTGCCGAACCTTCGCCCAGGCTCCCCCACCGACCCTGAAATCCGCGCCCGGGCCATCCAAGCCGCCGCCGGTAACCCCCGCCTTCTCGACTGGCTCGACCGCATCGTCGCCGATGCCACCCTCGACATCAACGACCTCATCACCGCCATCGAGAGCGAGGCTCACCGATTTCGGGAGAACATTCTCGCGGAGAAGCTTCTCCATTCCCAGCATCCCGACCTCCAGACCATGCTCGCGCGGGTCAACGTCATCGAACTCCCCGTACCCGCCGACACCGTCCACGCCCTCCACCAACACCCCAACGCCACTACGCACATCACCCGCGCCGTCCAACTCGGCCTCCTCGAACAAGGCACCGACCCGGCAACCCAGCAACCCCGCTACTACGTATCTGACATCCTCCGCCCCCTCCTACGCCCCCTACTCACCGACGACGACCACACCGATGCCTGCGCCACCGCAGCCCGATCCCTCTACCAACTCTGGCTCGTCGACCCCACTAGCGAGTTGCCATCATGATTACCCCCAGCCAGTGGGCAGAGATACACCGCCTCGCTGTCGCAGGCCGAGAAGCTACGATCGCCCGGACCGTTGGGCATCTGGTGGCGGGTGCCTGGATGCCCAGATCCCGATTCAGGGAGGTTGCAGCTCTGGCAAGCGCAACCCTGACCCTCGGCCCCGACGCTGACGCGTTCTGCGATCTTGGCTCGGCCGAATCAGCCATGGGCCAAGTTAGGCACTCCTTAAGCAGCTACGAGCGGGCCCTGAACCTTTACCGGAAAGCCGGAGACCGTCGTGGCGAAGCAGCAACCCTCAGCAATATTGGCCGCACGCACAACTGGCTTGGCGAACAACCACAGGCCCTGGCCTTCTATCACCAAGCATTACTAATCGCTACAGATATATCCGATCATGCGGGACAGGCGACGATCCTCTGCAACATTGGTCGCGTGTTCGAAGAGCTCGGGCAGCATCAGAAGGCTCTGACTTACTATGAACATGCTCTACCCATAGCCAGGAAGGTCAACGATCGCATCGGCGAAGCAGTTATACTCAACAACATTGGCGGAAGCCACAACATACTCAAGAATCCGCATTTAGCCCTAACCGCATTTCACCAAGCACTCGATATACGACGACAAGTCGGCGACCGCGCCGGAGAGGCTATTACCCTCAACAACATCGGCCGGGCGTACGCCAATCTCGACGACCCACATCGAGCCCTGGCCTACTACCACCAAAGCCTCCCCATCAGACGGGAAGTCGGCGACCGCAATGGCGAAGCGAACACCCTCCATAACCTCGGCGACACGTGCTACAAACTCAACGACCACCAGCAGGCCCTCGCCCATTACCAGAAGGCCACCACAATCCGACAGGAAATCGGTCAGCACGCACGTGAGGTGAACAGCCGATACAACAGCGCGACAATACTCCGGGCAGAGGGACAGCTCGACCTGGCTATGCGCGAGCTCGAAATCGTTGTCAGCCTTGACTATAGAATTAACCATCCGGACCTCGAATCCCATATGGCAATACTCGAAGAGCTACGCCAAGAACAGTCCGAGACTCAGGTAAAATGACTATCTTTCCGCCCACCTCTTTGAGGCACCAGATCATGCGGTGACAGCATGATGCAACGCTTCACACGCTTAGCCTTGAGGCGGGTGGTGGTCGGCATCTTGCCGCTTCGGGGGAGAATTTGTAGCTATTCTTTGCCGTACTCTGCCAGCCCCATTAACCTTCGGCGTCGGGGCTCGACGGACACCTCAGACAAGTACCCGCTCCGTCCGTCGTGAGGGGCCATTCGGTACTAGAAGTCGGAGGCGAACCAGGCGGGGTTCCGGTCACTGCCCTCGATTCTTAGGTCGCGGCTGGTGAGGCTTGCTCCCCGGACCAGCACTGAGCAAGGAGTTTCGTTCCGCTTCATACTTCGACGGCCGGGACCTTGCAACCCCCGACGACATGCCAACCCAACCCCGAGCTCAACCAGCAAGCCGAAGCCTGCCCTCTACCATAAGAACTGCGACGCGGTCAGGGCGACCGACGACGCCCCGATGTTAGAGGGGGGAGCCCGGCTACTGGCCCGAGCTGGACCGGGACGGCGACGGGGAAGCCTGCAAGCCAAACGGCGGCAACGGCGACCTGGGCGGCTACGACGACACCAACGGCGACGTGTACTACGCGAACTGCACGGCGACGCGGCGGGTGCGGCCCCGGGTACTCGCGGAAACTGGACCGCGACGGCGACGGGATCGCCTGCAAGTAGCCGCCGTCGTCAGCGGGGGTTCGGCCTTCACCCGCTCAGTGAGCGTTTCGCATGTCTGTCAGTCGGGTGTGTTGAGAGTGCGGCGTTGTTGGCGGGTGGCGGGTCCGCCTCGGGTGAGGCGGGCGAGCATGCCAGCGATCGCGGCCCAGCGGATGATGGCTTCC
>NZ_JACGMO010000061.1:0-40947 GCF_015354745.1 Micromonospora sp. S-DT3-3-22 | reverse complement strand
CGCGCCTGCTCGCCGGCCGGGTGCTGCTGGTCGGTTCCGGGCCGGCCACGTCCGTCCCGGCCGTCGTCGCCGACGCGGTCGCCGCCCGCCGGGTGCTGCGCCTGCGGTACGCCGACCGCTGCGGGGTGTCCTCGTCGCGCGAGGTCGAGCCGCTGGGCTACCTCGGCAACGACCGCCACTGGTACCTGCTCGCCTGGTGCCGGCTGCGCGCCGGCCTGCGCTGCTTCCGTACCGACCGGATCGTCGGGGTCGAGGCGTCGCCGGAGTGGGTGACCCGGGAGTTCTCCCCGGCCGACCTGGACGTCCCGGCCGAGCGGGTGCGCCGGCTGACCCTGGTCTGACGGCGGCCCGGCGCGGGCCGCCCGACCGGTCGGCGCGCGGGCCGCCTGACGGATCGGTGTCCGGACCGGTCGGTAAACACCGACAGGACGGTGTCGCGGACACCCGGGAGGCTGGCTGCCGAGCCCGCCGGCCGCCCGGTCGGCGGGGGAACAGGAGGCAACGCGTGACCAGCACACCCGTCACCTGGTTCGAGATCGGCACCGACCGGCCGGACGAGGCGCAGGGCTTCTACGCGGAGTTGTTCGGCTGGACCTTCACCGAGGAGGGCACGGCCGGGGGCGGTTCCTACCGGACGACCACGGCGGGGGAGCCGACCGGCATCGGCGGCGGCATCCGGGCTCTCGTCGAGGGCGCACCCGGCTACGCGATCCTCTACGCCGAGGTGGCCGACGTGGCGCAGGCGTGCGGGCGGGCCGAGGCGGCGGGCGGCACGGTGCTGACCCCGCCCCGGACCACGCCGGGCGGCCTGACCCTCGCCCTGCTGCGCGACCCGGTGGGCACCCACCTCGGGCTGTTCTCCTCGGGCGGCACCGCCGCCTGACGCCAGGGGGCCGAGGTTGCGGTGTCCCGGTGCGCCGGACACCGCAACTTCGGCCCTGTCGTGTCGATCTTCGGCCTGCCGGGTCGGGCGGGCCGCAGGCGGGTCACCTGCCGGGCGTACCCTCCGGGTCGCCGTGGTGGCCGCGGCCGGCCGGGCCCGGGAAGACCCCGGCCTCGACGGCCTTGGTGATCGCGTCGGCCTGCTCCTGGGTGAGCTTGCCGTCCTTGACCGCCTGGGCCAGCCGCTCGGCCAGCTTCTCCTGCCGGTCCTCCGGCGACGGGCGCTCCGGCCGGTCACCCTTGGGGCGGTGCTGCTCACGCACCTTCTCCAGGGCGGCGGTCACCTTGTCGGTGTCCACCCCCAGCTCCTTGGCGAGCGCCTCGGCGAACTCGTTCTGCCGGTCGGCGCGCTGCTGCTGCCGGTCGGCACCCGGCTCGGCCTCGCTGCTGACACCGGCGGTCGGGGTCGCCGACTCCTCGGCGAAGGCCACCGTCGGAGCGGCGATCCCCACCCCGAGCACGCCGGCGGCAGCGAGGCCGACCAGCAGCTGCTTCTTCGACATCGTGCGGGACATCAGTCCTCCATGGGTCGGTGGTGCTGTTGACGTCACCGACAGTGACCATCGAACCTGGAAAACCCCCGTCCCGACCCTGTCCGCCAGCTGAAAATTCCACCCCCCGGCCCCGGTGATCAAGAGGTTTCGGTCAGGAACGCGCTTTCCCTTGACGCGAACCTCTTGATCACCGGGGCGGGGCGGGACGGGACGGGGCGGGGGTGTGGGCGGGGCGAGAGCGGCGGGGATCGGTTACCGGACGGCGGGGGTGGTGGTGAGGGTGCCGGCGGTGGCGTCGAGGGTGGCGCTGGTGCCGACGGGGACGGTGAGCTGGCCGGGGCCGTGGCCGATCGGCAGGCCGCCGAGGACCGGCACGCCGAGGTCGCCCAGCCGGTCGGTGAGCACGTCCACGACGGTGGTGTCCCAGCCGTCCGCGCAGTCGGTGAACTGGCCCACCGCCACCCCGGCCAGGCCGTCGAGCACCCCGGCGCGGCGCAGGTGGGTGAGCATCCGGTCGACCTTGTACGGCGGCTCCTGCACCTCCTCGAGCAGCAGCACCGCCCCGGTCAGGTCCGGCATGTCCGGGGTGCCGAGGGTGGCGGTGATCAGGCAGAGGTTCCCGCCGAGCAGCCGGCCCACCGCCCGGCCGGGGACCCGGACCGGATACGTCTCCTCACCGGGCACCGCCGTCACGGTGACCGGCGCGGTGGTCATCAACGCGGCGTGCAGCGACTCGGCGGAACGCAACGGGGTCCGCTCGTCCACCCAGGCCGCCCCGGGGCCGTGCACGCCGGCCAACCGGGCACCCCGCCAGAGCGCGAACTGCAGGGCGGTGATGTCGGAGAACCCGGCCACCACCTTCGGGTCCCGCCGGACGGCGGCCATGTCGATCAGGTCCACCACCCGCTGCGCGCCGTACCCGCCCCGGGTGCAGATCACCCCGCGCACGTGCGGGTCGGCGAAGGCGGCGTTCAGGTCCGCGGCGCGCAGCGCGTCGTCACCGGCGAGGTAACCCCGCCGGGCGTACGCGTTCGGTGCCACCTGCGGGCGCAGCCCCCAGCCGGTCAGCAGCTCGATGCCCCGGGCCACCCGCTCCGGCCGGGTCGGCCCGGACGGCGAGACCAGCAGCACCGTGTCACCTTCCCGCAGGACGGGCGGGCGCAGGACGGACGGATCGTCGGCGGTCACAGCGGCCGAGCATAGCCGCCCCGCCGGGCGGGCCGAGGCGTTCCCGGTGGCGGTCGACGGACCCGCTAGCCTCGACGGCGTGGGAACCGCACTGGTGATCGAGAACGACCCGACCGACGACCCCCGACGGCTGGGGGAGTGGCTGGTGGAAGGGGGTCTTGAGCTGCGGGTACTGCGTCCGCACGCCGGTGACGAGATCCCCGACGACCTCACCGGGTACGTGGCGCTGGTGGTGCTCGGCGGTGACCAGCACGCCTACCCGACACCCGACGGCAGCCCCGGCGCACCCTGGTTTCCGAAGCTCGAAGGGTTGCTGCGCAAGGCGGTCCGGCACCGGGTGCCGACCCTCGGCGTCTGCCTCGGCGCGCAACTGCTCGCCACCGCGCACGCCGGCCTGGTCGAGCGCAGCCTGTCCGGCCCCGAGGTGGGCCCGGGGGTGGTCGGCCGGCGCGACGCCGCCGAGAGCGACCTGCTGTTCCGGTACGTGCCGCTGATCCCGGACGTGCTCCAGTGGCACTCCGACGAGATCACCGAGCTGCCCCGGGCCGCCACCCTGCTGGCCGCCTCGACCCGCTACCCGCACCAGGCGTTCCGGCTCGGCGACCGGGCCTGGGGCCTGCAGTTCCACATCGAGTGCGACACCGCCATGATCGCCGAGTGGGCGCGTGGCTCCGAACTGCTCGCCGAGCTGGGCTACGACGAGGACCTGGTGGTGGCCGCCTGCGACCGGGTGATGGCCGACGTCGAGGAGGTGTGGCAGCCGTTCGCCGTCCGGTTCGCCGCCCTCGCCCTCGGCGAGCTGGACGACGACACCCGCCGCAGCCTGCCCCTGCTCGGGCACTGAGATGAACAGACCGACCAGGGGACGGTTGGCCCGCTACGGGTTCGCCGAGGGCGACGGTGGCGTCCGCGCCGCCGACCTGCTCGGGGCGGACGGCCTCGGGCTGTGGCAGGCCGCCGAGCAGGAACCCACCGACAGGCCGGCGGCCGACCTGCTGGCCGCGCTCTCCCGGGCCGCCGACCCGGATCTGGCGCTGCGCCAACTGCACCGGATGGTGGAGACCGAACGCCGTACCGCCGCCGGCGACGCGACCGGGTCGGAGCTGCTGGCGGCGCTCGCCGCCGACCCGGGGCTGCGCCGCCGGCTGGTCGCCGTGCTCGGCGCGTCCGCCGCGCTGGGCGACCACCTGGTCGCCAACCCCGGGCAGTGGACGGTGCTCGGCACCGCCCCGGACGGGCTGGCCCCCACCGCCGACGGGCGGCTCGACCTGGCGCTCGCCGGCCGGCTGACCACCGCCACCGCGCCGGTGGCGGTGCTGCGGCAGGCGTACCGGCTGGCGTTGCTGCGGATCGCGGCGGCCGACCTGACCGGCGGACGCGGCCTGGAGCAGGTGATGGCGGCGCTGTCCGCGCTGGCCGACGCCACCCTCGCGGCGGCGTACGAGATCGCGGTGGGTGAGCTGCCGGTGGGCACGCCCCGGCCCCGGCTGGCCGTGGTGGCGATGGGCAAGTGCGGCGGCGACGAGCTGAACTACGTCTCCGACGTCGACGTGATCTTCGTGGCCGCGACCGACGAGGACCTGCCCGCCGCGACCACCGTCGCCGCCCGGCTGATCCACGTCTGCGGGCTGGTCGCCTGGCCGGTCGACGCCGCGCTGCGCCCCGAGGGCAACCGGGGGCCGCTGGTCCGCACCCTCGCCAGCCACCTCGCCTACTACCAGCGGTGGGCCCGCACCTGGGAGTTCCAGGCGCTGCTCAAGGCCCGCCCGGCCGCCGGTGACCTGGCGCTGGCCGGCGAGTGGATCGACGCGCTCGCCCCGCTGGTCTGGCGGGCGTCCGAGCGTCCCGAGGCGGTTTCCGACGTACGGGCCATGCGCCGCCGGATCATCGACAACATTCCGCCGAAGGAACTGGACCGTGAGATCAAGCGCGGTCCGGGCGGGCTGCGGGACATCGAGTTCGCCGTCCAACTGCTGCAACTGGTGCACGGCCGGGGCGACGAGTCGCTGCGGGTGCCGGGCACCGTGCCGGCGCTGCGCGCGCTGGTGGCCGGCGGCTACGTCGGGCGGGCCGACGGTGAGGCGCTGCTGCGCGGGTACCGCTTCCTGCGCGGTGTCGAACACCGGCTCCAGCTCCAGGCGCTGCGGCGGACCCACACCGTGCCGACCGAGCCGGCCGCGCTGCGCTGGCTGGCCGCCGCGCTCGGCTACGCCGCCATCCCCGGCCGCAGCGCCGTGGAGAGCTTCCGGGCCGACTGGGTCGCCCACGCCACCGAGGTACGCCGGCTGCACGCCAAGCTGCTCTACCGGCCGCTGCTGGAGTCGGTGGCCCGGGTGCCCGCCGACGGGCTGCGGCTCACCCCGGAGGCGGCCCGGCACCGGCTGGAGGTCCTCGGCTTCGCCGACCCGGCCGGGGCGCTGCGGCACCTCCAGGCCCTCACCGGCGGGGTGAGCCGGACGGCGGCCATCCAGCGCACCCTGCTGCCGGTGCTGCTCAGCGAGTTCGCCGACGCGCCCGAACCGGACCGGGGGCTGCTCAACTACCGCCAGGTCTCCGACAAGCTCGGCAGCACCCCGTGGTACCTGCGGCTGCTGCGCGACTCCGGGCCGGTGGCCCGCCGGCTGGCCCGGGTGCTGTCGACGTCCCGCTACGCGGCCGACCTGCTGGCCCGGGAACCGGAGGCGCTGCGGTTGCTGGCCGAGGAGAACGAGCTGACCCCCCGGCCCCGGGAGGTGCTCTGCGACGGGTTCGCCGCCGCCGCGGCCCGGCACGCCGACCCGGTCGAGGCGACCCGGGCGGTACGCGCGCTGCGTCGCCGGGAACTCGTCCGGATCGCCTGCGCCGACGTGCTCAGCCGGGCCGGCGGGCTGGCCCCGCGACCCGAGCGCGGCGCACCGGCCGGCCCGCTGGCCGACGTCACCCGGGTCGGCACCGGCCTGTCGTACGTCACCGACGCCACCCTGTCCGCCGCGCTGCGCGCCGTCCGGGCCGCCCAACCGGAGCTGCCCGGCCTGCGGTTCGCGGTGATCGGGCTCGGCCGCCTCGGCGGGTACGAGTCGAACTACCTCTCCGACGCCGACGTGCTCTTCGTCTACGACCCACCGGACGGGACGGCGGAGAGCACGGCCAGCGCCACCGCCCACGCGATCGCCGAGGAGCTGCGCCGGCTGCTCGGCGCCCCGGCCCCCGACCCGGCCCTCGGGGTCGACGCCGACCTGCGTCCCGAGGGGCGGCAGGGCCCGCTGGTGCGCAGCCTCGCCGCGTACGCCCAGTACTACGCCCGCTGGTCGCGGGTGTGGGAGGCGCAGGCGCTGCTGCGGGCCCGGTTCGTCTGCGGCGACGCCGACCTGGGCACCGAGTTCGAGCAGATGGTCGACCCGGTCCGCTACCCGGCCGACGGGTTGACCCGGGAACAGGTGGTCGAGATCCGCCGGATCAAGGCCCGGGTGGAGAACGAACGGCTGCCCCGGGGCGCCGATCCGGCCACCCACACCAAGCTCGGCCGGGGTGGCCTCGCCGACGTCGAGTGGGCGGTGCAACTGCTCCAGCTCCGGTACGCCGGGGCGTACCCGCAGCTGCGCGGCACGCGTACCCTCGACGCGCTCGCGGCGGCCCGGGACGCCAAGCTGGTCGACCCGGCGGACGCCGTCGCGATGACCGCCGGGTGGACCCTCGCCGCGCAGGTCCGCAACGCGTTGATGCTGGTCCGGGGCCGTGCCGGTGACCAGCTTCCCCGGCACGGGGTGGAGCTGGCCGGGGTGGTGCGGCTGCTCGGCGCGGACGACCCGGGTGAGTTCCTCGACGACTACCTGCGCACCGCCCGCCGTTCCCGGGCGGCGATGCAACGCGTCCTCGACGCCGGGGTCTGAGCCCCGGCGTCGAGGACGGCTGAGCGTACGCCGAATGAGCGCGTCACCCGATGGCGACCGCCTGGTAAATGGTCGTGGAACGCTTTTCCCGCACTATTTCCAGGTGCCGGAAAATGGTGTTCCGATTGGTGTGGGGGTCAGCACCAGATCTGCGCGTAGCTGATGGAGTCGTTCCACTGCAGACCCCAGAACGTCCCGAGGTTGGAGATTTCGGTGCGCGGGCCGACGGTGATGGGGCTGTCGGAACGGTCGCCGTTGCGGTAGAGCTTGTAGGCGCAGTTGCCCCGGTTGCGGACCGAGGTGACCGCGTTGTCGGCGTTGGTGTTGACCAGGCTGGCGCTGCCGTTGAGCACGTCCAGGATGTTGAGGAAGCCGGCGTCCTTGTAGAGGCAGAGCGCACCGGTGGAGGGGCAGCTCAGGGCCAGTGCTTCCGTCGTGGCGGGCGCTGCGGCCTGGGCCGGGGCGCCGGCGAGGACGGTGGTGCCGACGAGGGCGAGGCCCGCGAGTGCGGTCCCGATGTGTCGCATGGTTTCCTCCCGTGAAGTGGTGGCGGGGGGCATGGCGCGACGCGGCACATGGCCGGTCAGCGAGCGACCTTCGACCGAGACGTCGACTGTCAATGCTGAGAATTGCGGATACCCGCATGTGCGGCGGCAGGGCGTGCCTGCGCCGTCGTCCAACAGTTCTCCCAGAGGCCCCCGTGGCCTGTTGTCGGTCCTTAACCTACGTGAAGGAAAATGGGGCGTCAATACTTCTCGATTTACTTTGGTGGTAGTCCGGCGATTCCCGCAACCGTGGGGATCTCCGGTCGGCTCACCCCATAGTGGACGGAGACCGGGCCGCCCTACCGGCGGCGCACCAGCACCAGATGGTCGACCAGGGTGCCGGTCTGGCCGTCGGGGCCGGTCGCCTGCCGCTGCGGCGCGTCCAGCCGTTCGACGTCCCAGCCGTCCGGGTCGAGGTCGAGGTCGGCCAGGGTCTCCTGCGGGGTGGGGAACCGGGTGTGGTGGTGCGCGGCGTTGCCCCACGGCGGCACCGCCCCGTGCTCGACCACCAGCAGCCGGCCGCCCGGGGCGACCGCCCGCGCCGCCGCCCGCAACACCCCGGCCCGGGGGAACTCCAGCGGCGACTGGAGGAACTGCGCGGAGACCAGGTCGTACTCCCCGGTCGGGAAGGTCCGGGCCAGGTCGTGCCGCTGGAAGTCGACCAGGGCCGTCACCCCGGCGGCGGTCACGGCGGCGGCCGACCGCTCCAGGGCGGCGGTGGAGACGTCGACGGCCGTCACCCGCCAGCCCTGCCGGGCCAACCACACCGCGTCGCCACCCTCGCCGCATCCCAGGTCCAGCGCGGTGCCCGGCGGCAGCGTCCCGGCCACGTCGACCAGGTGCGGATTGGGCCGCCCGCTCCAGTACCGCTCCCGGCCCCGGTACAACTCGTCCCAGTGCCGGGCGGTCGCCTCGTCCACCGCGTCGGCCCGCCCGCCGTCCGTCCCGGCCTGCTCGACCACGATCCCGGTCCGCTCGTGCCCGGCCCCGGCCCGGTCGTCCACCGCTCCGGTCTGCTCGTGGCCGGTCCCGGTCCGCCCGGATGCGGTCGTGCGTCGTGCGGCGACGGCCCGGTCGGTGTCCTCGGCGATCAGGTCGGCGTTGAGGGCGGCGGCGGCCTTCAGGCCCGCCGCCGCGGCGGCGATGACGGTGGCCTGCGGATCGGTGACGTTGCCGGCCACCCAGACCCCCGGCACCCCGGTCGCGCCGGTGGCGTCGGCGGTGATCCGGTCACCGAAGGCGTGCCCGCCGACGACGAAGTCCTCCGGGGTCAACCCGAGCCCGGCGAGGAAGGCGGCCCGCGCGCCGAAGCGGGGCGCCACCACCAGCGCCTCCCGGGGGACCACCCGCCCGGACCGCAGCCGTACGCCGGTGAGCCGGTCGGCGGTGACCTCCAGCTCCGCCACCTCGCCGTCGACCACGGTGACGCCCCGGGCGGCCAACCGCTCCGCCTCGTCGGCGGGCAACGGTCCGGCGGTGTGGGTGAAGACCACCACGTCGTCGGTGAGCTGCCGGAACAGCAGCGCCTGGTGGGCGGCCATCGGGCCGGTGGCGAGCACCCCGACCGCCTGGTCGCGCACCTCCCACCCGTGGCAGTACGGGCAGTGCAGCACGTCGCGGCCCCACCGCCCGGCCAGCCCCGGCACGTCGGGCAGTTCGTCGACCAGGCCGGTGGTGACCAGCAACCGCCGGGCGTGCAGCACCCGGCCGTCGGCGAGCGTCACCGCGAACCGCGCCGGCCCCGAGTTGCCGGCCGGGCGGGTGCGCTCGGGGGCGCTGTCGATCGGGTCCGCGCCGGTGGTCGCGGGTCCGCCGTCGAGCGGGTGGGCGGCGGTGACGGTGGCGTCGAGCAGGGTCACGCCGTACCGGGCCACCTCGGCCCGGCCCGTCGCGTACAGGGTGGCGGGTGGGACACCCTCGTTGGTCAGGAAGTTGTGCACGTGGCCGGCCGGGGCGTTGCGCGGGGCGCCGCCGTCGACCACCACCACGTCGCGGCGGAACCGGCCCAGGGCCAGCGCGCCGCTGAGCCCGGCCGCGCCGCCGCCGACCACCACCACGTCGTGCACCACCGGGTACGTCATGACCACTGCCTCCCCACGGGCGGGTCCGTCCCGCCGATGCTCCGGATCGTCCGCCCGGATCGCCGTTCTGCCAAATATCGTTGCCGGAATGGCAAACTGGTGCGGTGACCGACGACCACAGCGACATCACCTCGGACGAGGTGCTCACCACCGTCGGGCCGCGACTGCGGGCGCTACGGCAACAGCGCGGCGTGACGCTGAGTCAGCTCGGCGCGGCGACCGGGATCTCGGTCAGCACGCTGTCCCGGCTGGAGTCCGGCGGCCGGCGGCCCACCCTGGAACTCCTGCTCGCCCTGGCCCGCTTCCACCGGGTGCCACTGGACGACCTGGTCGGCACGCCGACGATCGGGGATCCCCGGGTCCACCGCCGGCCGGTCGTCCGGCACGGCGTCACCATCGTGCCGTTGACCCGCCGCCCGGGTGGCGTCCAGGCGTACAAGATGATGTACCCGCCGCAGGTGCCGGTGGGGGAGCCGACCCCACAGGTGCACGAGGGGTACGAGTGGCTCTATGTGCTCTCCGGCCGGATCCGGCTGCTGCTCGGCGGGCACGACCTCACCCTCGACGCCGGTGAGGTCGCCGAGTTCGACACCCGCACCCCGCACTGGTTCGGCAACCCGTTCGACGTGCCGGCCGAGATCCTCAGCCTCTTCGGCCCCCAGGGCGAACGCCTGCACGTCCGCGCCCGCCCCGCCCCCACCCCCGCCCAGTCGAGTTGATCAAGAGGTTTACGTCAGGTGAACCGCGGCGGATGACGCAAACCTCTTGATCGTCCGGCCTGACGGGGGTGTTCTGCGGTGATCAAGAGGTTTGGGGCAGGAACGGCGACCAGGCTGACGCAAACATCTTGATCAACACGAGCGGGCGCGAGCGGGCGCGGGGCGGGAGGGGGCGCGGGCAGGGGACAGGTGGGTCAGGTGTGGAGGGTCCAGGTGCCGGCGCGGGGGACGGTGACCAGGGTCCAGGGGCCGTCGGGGGTGACGGTGGCGTCGGGGGAGACGGTCAGCCAGGGGGAGTGGCGGATGCGGACCGGGACCTGGCCGGCGGCGGTGGTCCGGAACGTCAGCGTGGCGGCGTCCTGCCGGACCAGCACCCCGGGCGCGGCGACCAGGGGCGTCGGGTCGGTCACCGCGTACAACCGCCAGTGCCGGTCCGACCAGACCTCCGTCAGGTACGGCAACCCCGCCCCGACCAGGTCCGCCTCGGCCCGGCCCACCCAGGACAGCGGCGCGTCGGCGACGGCGACGTACTGCACGGCGTACTCGTCCAGCCAGGCCCGGTAACTGTCGGCGGTCAACGGCACACCGGTACCGCCGGCCCCCGGGACGGTGGTGAAGAAAAGCGGGTTGCGGCCGATGTCTACCTGGCGCAGCCAGCCCCGGGCCAGTGGCACCTCGCCGAGTTGTGCGGCCTCCCAGTAGTTGCGGGTCGGCGGCACCTCCACCCGCCCGGTGAGCCCGCGCCGGCCCAGCTCGGCGGCGAGCGGGGCGAAGTAGCTGCGGTCGGCGGTCGGATCGTCGGCGCTGCGGACGTCGGCGGCGACCACCGGCGGCAGCCACCAGCACACCACCGCCAGCAACACGGCCAACACCACCGCGCCCGTCCCGTCGGACAGGCTGGCCAGCGGGACCGGTCGGGTGGCCCCGCCGGACCTCGGGGCGGCCCGGCGGCGGGACAGTCGGGCGGTGAGCCAGGCGGGTGGCCGGGCGGCGGCGGCCAGCACCGGCAGCGCGAACATCGTCACCAGCCGGGTCGCGTTCAGCCCGACCGGGGTGTGCACCAGCGCCGCCGCCAGCACCCCGCCCGCCGACAGCAACGCCCCCACCCGCACCGGCCGGTACGCCACCACCGCCGCCACCAGCAGGCTGACCGTGACCGACCGGAGGGTGTCGGAGCCGCTGATGTTCATCCAGCCGCCCTCACCGAACAGCAGCCCGGTGACCGCCAGCGGCACCGCCGCCGCGACCCCGAGCAGCAGGCCGTCGGCCCACCGGCGGGTGACCAGCAGCGCCACCCCGACCAGGCCGACGAACAGACCCGCCACCGGGCTGCTCGCCGACGCCAGCACCGCACCGGCCACCGCCAGGCCCGGCCGGACCCACCGCCCGCCCCGTGTCCAGCGCCCGTCCCGGCCGTCCGGCCGGACCCGGCGCCCGCCCCAGGCCCGGCGGCCGTCCCGGCCGTCCGGCTGGGCCCCGCGAACGCCACGGCTGTCCGGCAGGGTCAGGGCGAGCAGGGCGACCAGCCCGAACGCCACCCCGAGGGCGTAGGTGACCCGGCCGGAGACCAGGTTGCCGGTGATCGTCAGCACCCCGACCAGGCTGCCGGGCAGCGGCCGGGGCACCCGGGTACGCACCAGCAGGGCGGCGAACGCGGCGGCTGCGGCGACCAGCGCCAACGCCCCGGTCAGGCGTACCCCGAGGGTCGCCATCAGCGGCGGCGAGACCAGGCTGTAGCCGAGCGGCTGGATGCCGGCGTACCAGCGCAGATCGACCAGGGCCCAGCCGTGCGCGGCGAAGAAGTCGGCGCGGGCCACCTGGGCCGACAGGTCCGATCCGAGCGGGGGCGACGCCAGCCACCCCCCGGCGAGCACGACGGCGACCACGGTGGCCGACCCCACCACCCTGCTGCCCCGCATGCCCACCTCCGGTCCGCGCCCACGCTACTGGCAGCATGACGGACGTGCCTCACCACCTGTCCCGCTGGCTCGGTCTGTCCGGTTCGGTGCTGCTCGCCATCGCCGCGTACCTCGGGGGTGCGCTGCCGGGGTCGGAGCTGCGACCCACCCCGGTCAGCATCTGGCAGAGCCGGCACGGGCCACTGATCCTCGCCCTCTGGCTGGTCGGCACCGGGCTGCTGGCCTGGGCGTGGTGGACGCTGCGCGACCGGGTGCCGTCGACCCGGTGGGCGCTGGTCACCGCCGGGCTGTGGGTGCTGCCGCTGCTCGTCGCGCCGCCGCTGGCCAGCCGCGACGTGTACGCGTACTCCTGCCAGGGCGCGAGTTACGCGGCCGGGATCAACCCGTACGAGCAGGGGGTGTCGGCGCTGCCCTGCCCGTGGATCGACACCATCTCCTACATCTGGCGGGACACCCCCGCCCCGTACGGGCCGCTGTTCGTGATGATCGCCGGGGCGGTGGTACGGATCACCGGGGGCCTCGACCCGGACACCGCGCTGACCGTCAACATCGCACTGTTCCGGCTGCTCGCCGTGGCCGGGGTGGCGCTGACCGCCGCCTGCCTGCCGGTGCTGGCCCGGCGCTGCGGCGTACCGGCGGAGCGGGCGGTGTGGCTGGCGCTGGCCTCGCCGCTGGTCGGCGTGCACCTGGTCTCGGGGGCGCACAACGACGCGCTGATGATCGGCCTGCTGGTCGCCGGTCTGGCGGTGGTGGCGGCCAATCCGGGCCGGCGCTGGCCGCTGCTGGCCGGCGGGGTGCTGCTCGGGCTGGCCGGCGCGGTGAAGGTGACCGCGCTGGTGGTGGTGCCGTTCGCGGTGCTGGCCGCGCTGGTCGGGCCGTACCGGATCAGGGCGCTGCTGCGCGACGGCCTGCCGGTCGCCGGCGGCGCGCTGGTCGCGGTGGCCGGCGCGACCCTGGCGGCGGGCCTGGACTTCGGGTGGATCGCCGGCCTGGAACAGGGCGGGCTGGTGATCGCCTGGACGTCACCGCCGACCGCCGTCGGGCAGACCGCCGGCTACGTCGCGGCCCTGTTCGGCGCGGACGTCGACGCGCTGCCGGTGGCCCGGACGATCGGCATGCTGGTGCTGGCGGTGCTGCTGGTCTGGCTGTGGTGGCGGGCCCGCACCCGCGACCCGCTGTGGCACGCCGGCCTGGCGCTGGCCGCGACGGTGGCCCTCGCGCCGCTGTTCCACCCCTGGTACTGGCTGTGGCCGATGGCCGTGCTGGCCGCGACGACCCACCGGTCGACCCGGTGGTTCGCGCTGGTGGCGTTGATCTCGTCGTTCCTGGTGCTGCCGGACGGCACCGGGCTGCCCCGGTTCACCAAGATGCCCGGCGCCCCGCTGATGACGCTGTTGGTGATCGTGGTGGCCGTCCGGTTGGTACGGTCGGCTCGGGCGGGCCGGCGACCCGCCACCGTGGATGCGCCCGCCGACTGAGGAGAGGTGGCCGGTGACCGAGACCGGCACACCGAGCGGGCGGGCCCGCGTGGCACGCCACCTCGGGTTGACCGGCGCGGTGCTGCTCGCCGTCGCCGGCTGGCTGGGCGGGGTGCTGCCCGAGGTGCCGCCGACCGGCCCGTGGCGCGCGCCGCACGGCCCGGCCGCCGTGGGCTGCTGGCTGCTCGGGACGGCGCTGATGGTGGGGGCCTGGTGGGCGTTGCGCGCCGGTGCCCCGTCGACGGGGTGGGCGTACCGCACCGCCGGGCTGTGGTCGCTGCCGCTGCTGCTCACCCCGCCCCTGGCCAGCCGGGACGTCTACTCGTACGCCTGCCAGGGCTGGTCGTACGCGGCCGGGCACGACCCGTACCGGGTGGGGGTGGCGGCGGCCGGCTGCCCGTGGGTGGACGCGGTGGCGCCGATCTGGCGGGACACCCCGGCCCCGTACGGCCCGGTCTTCGTGCTGCTGGCCGCCCTGGCCGCCGGGGCCGGCGGTTCCCTGCTCGGTGCCCTGGTGGTGCTGCGGCTGTACGCGGTGGCCGGGGTGCTGCTGGCGGCGCTCTGCCTGCCCGGCCTGGCCCGCGCCGCCGGGGTGCCCACCCGGCGCGCGGCCTGGCTGGGGCTGGCCTGCCCGCTGGTCGGGGTGCACCTGGTGGCCGGCGCGCACAACGACGCGGTGCTGCTCGGGCTGCTCCTGCTGGGCCTGCTGGTGCTGGTGCGGTCGCCCGGCCGCACGCGGGGCCTGCTCGTCGCCGGGGTGCTGTTCGGGCTGGCGGTGGCGGTGAAGGCGACCGCGCTGGTGGTGTTGCCGTTCGCGGCGTTGACGGCGGTGCACGGCCGGTACACCCTGCGGGCCCTGCTGCGCGACGGCGGTCGGCTCGCCGGGGCGGTCCTGGTCACCCTGGCGGCCGTCTCGGCGCTGTCCGGCCTGGGGTTGGGCTGGGTTGCCGGGCTGGCCCGCAGCGGTGACTCGCAGCAGTGGACGTCGCCGCCGACGGCGGTGGGTTTCGTCGTCGACTACGTCGGCGAGCTGGCCGGTCGGCGGCCGGACGCGGTGCCGGTGACCCGGGCGGTGGGCCTGCTGGCGCTGGTGGCGCTGCTGGTGGTGCTGTGGTGGCGGGCGTGGACGGCGCTGCGCCGGCTCAACGACGTCCGGCAGCGGGTGCACCGGCTGGCGGCGGCCCGGCCCCGGGTCACCCTGGGCGCGGCGGGCGCGGCGCTCGCCGCGACGGTGCTGCTCGCCCCGGTCCTGCACCCGTGGTACGTGACCGGGCCGTTGCTGCTGCTCGCGGTGTCGGCGACCCGGACGACCTGGTTCGTGGCGCCGGCGGCGGTGGCGGCCTTCCTCACCCTGCCCGACGGCACGTCGGTCGCCCGGTACACCAAGGCGCCCGGCGCGATCGTGCTGACCGCGCTGCTGCTGGTGCTGCTGGTCGGTGTGGTGCGGAGGCGGCGCGACGCAGCGGGCCGGCCCCGCGAACGCGGAGCCGGCCCGGCTGGTGGAACGTGACCGTCGAGGGCGGACCTCAGCAGTCGAAGTACATCGCGAACTCGTGCGGGGTCGGGCGCAGGCGCACCGGGTCGACCTCGTTGGCCCGCTTCCACCCGATCCAGGTGGAGATCAGGTCGGGGGTGAAGACACCGCCGTCGAGCAGGTAGTCGTGGTCGGCCTCCAGGGCGTCGAGCACCTCCGGCAGCGAGCCCGGCACCTGCTTGACGTCGCCCCACTCCTCCGGCGGGAGGTCGTAGAGGTCCTTGTCGATCGGGGCCGGCGGCTCCATCTTGCTCTTGATGCCGTCCAGGCCGGCCATCATCATCGCCGAGAAGGCGAGGTACGGGTTGCTGGACGGGTCCGGCACCCGGAACTCGACCCGCTTGGCCTTGGCGTTGCTGCCGGTGACCGGGATGCGGGTGCAGGCGGAGCGGTTGCGCTGCGAGTAGACCAGGTTGACCGGGGCCTCGTAGCCGGGCACCAGCCGACGGTACGAGTTGACCGTCGGGTTGGTGAACGCGAGCAGCGACGGGGCGTGGTGCAGCAGGCCACCGATGTACCAGCGGGCGGTGTCCGACAGGCCGGCGTAGCCGGTCTCGTCGTAGAACAGCGGCTCGCCGTTGAGCCAGAGGCTCTGGTGGGTGTGCATGCCGGAGCCGTTGTCGCCGAAGAGCGGCTTGGGCATGAAGGTGGCCGTCTTGCCGTTGGCCCAGGCCTCGTTCTTCACGATGTACTTGAAGAGCTGGAGCTGGTCACCGGCGTGCAGCAGGGTGGAGAACTTGTAGTTGATCTCCGACTGGCCGGCGGTGCCGACCTCGTGGTGCGAACGCTCCACGGTGAAACCGCCGTCGACCAGCCGACGCACGATCGAGTCGCGCAGGTCGGCGTAGTGGTCCACCGGCGGCACCGGGAAGTAGCCGCCCTTGTACGCGGTCTTGTAGCCGCGGTTGCCGCCGGCCTCCTCACGCCCCGTGTTCCACGCGCCCTCGACCGAGTCGATGTAGTAGAACGACTGGTGCGCCGAGGTCTCGTGGCGGATCGAGTCGAAGATGTAGAACTCCGCCTCGGCGCCGAAGTACGCGGTGTCGGCGATGCCGCTGGCGGCGAGGTAGGCCTCGGCCTTCTTGGCCACGTTGCGCGGGTCCCGGGAGTAGGCCTCACGGGTGAACGGGTCGTGGATGAAGAAGTTGAGCGCGAGGGTCTTCTGCGCGCGGAACGGGTCGATGAAGGCGGTCGCGACGTCCGGGAGCAGGAGCATGTCCGACTCGTGGATCGCCTGGAAACCGCGGATCGACGAGCCGTCGAACGCGAGACCGTCGGTGAAGACGCTGTCGTCGAAGGACTCCACCGGCAGATTGAAGTGCTGCATCACGCCGGGCAGGTCACAAAAACGTACGTCGACGAACTTTACGTCCTCGTTCTTGAGGTATCGCAGGAGTTCCTCGGGATTGGCAAACACACGTCCTCCTGGCACGTCCACTCCGGTGGCTGGGCTCTGGCGACGCTATGACCGTGGGGTTGCTCGCCCGTGTCTCCAATGTTTCTGCCGTGTTACGCCGCTCGCGGAGCGTCATCTGCGCCGCTCAGTACCCGCCGGGTTGTCCGTTCGGACGATACCGGCTGAAGCACTGTATCGCTTTTCCGGGTGATAAGACCGAATTTGCACAGACTGCGGGAACGCCCCCGGAGTCCACCTGCTGGTCCGCCCCGGGCCGGTGCTGACTACCCTTGACCACCGTGACGAGTCCGCCCGCCGCGGCACCGGTGCCGCCCGCCACCGACCCCACCTTCGACCCGCCGGGCCTCGGCCGACGGTTCGGTGCCCTGGTGATCGACTGGGTGCTCTGCCTGCTGGTGTCGAACTTCTTCGCCGACCCGGTCCGCGACGGGTGGGCCCCGGTGGCGGTGCTCATCGTCGAGTACGGCTTCTTCCTCGGCCTCTTCGCCCAGACCCCCGGCATGTGGATCACCCGGCTGCGCTGCCTCGACTGGTCCGACGGCGGGCGGCTCGGGATACCCCGGGCGCTCCTGCGCGGCCTGCTCCTGGCCCTGGTGGTGCCGCCCCTGATCATGGACGGGCAGCGTCGCGGCCTGCACGACCGGCTCACCGGAGCGGTCGTCGCCGACGCCCCCCGCCCCGCCCGCTGACCCCGGACACGCCGCGAGCCGGGCCCGACGGACGGGCCCGGCTCGCGGAGGCGTACCAGATGGGGTCAGCGGCCCCGGGTCTGGCGGAACGCGCGGCCCGGCGGCCGCATGTTCTTGGGAATCGCGCCCTTGGGCATCTGCGGCCGGGCGGTGAGCGCCTTGAGCCGCTTGTCGAGCGAGTTGACGTCCTTGCCGTTGAGGGTGCGCGGCAGCCGCATCAGGGTCATCCGCAGCTTGCGGATCGGCAGCTCGCCCTCGCCCTGGCCGATCACGTAGTCGTGCAGCGGCGCGGAGCCGATCACCTTGGCCAGCCGGCGCTTCTCCTGGCCCAGCAGGCCCCGCACCCGCTGCGGGTTCCCCTCGGCCAGCAGGATCACACCGGGGCGGCCGATCACCAGGTGCACCATGTCCATCTGGGTGGTGGAGCTGACCGCCGGGGTGACCCGCCAGTCACCGCGCATGCTCTCCATGATCTGCGCCGCCGCGCCGGGCTGCCCCTCGGCGGCGTTCATCATCGCCTTGTTGGACCGCAGGTTGAGCACGATCAGCAGCGCGAGCAGGGCGAACAGGATGCCGATCGGCAGCCAGAGCCAGCCCCAGAGGATCACCGCGACCACGGTCAGCGCGAGCGGGATCAGCACCGCCCCGGCGGCCAGCGGCGCGAACCACCTGTCCTGCTTGGCGGTGAACCGGAACACCATCCCGATCTGCTTCAGCCGTTGGCCGAACGACACCTTCTCCTGGGGCTTTGCCATGCCGCCGAGTCTAGTGGTCGCCGCCAGGACGGATGATCCCCGGCCGGTGGTCGGCCGGGGCCCGTCCGTGGTGGTGGTCAGCCGGTGGGCGAACGGTCCCCGACCGGCGCGGTACGGGGACGGGGCACCACCGGGGCGGCGCGGCCGGTGCCGCCCTCGCCGCGACCGGCGTCGGCGCTGCCGCCGGTGCCGCCCTCCTCGTGGTAGTCCTCCTCGACGTTGACCGCCCAGACGTCGTGGTCGGCGTCGTCGAGGATGTTCTCCGCGGCGAGCATCGCGGTGAGCATGGAGTGGTCCTGGTTGTTGTACCGGTGCATGCCGTTGCGCCCCACCGGGTGCACGTTCGGCACCGCCTCGGCCAGCCAACGGCGGATCACCTCGACCGCCTCGCCGTAGCCCTCGTCGTAGACCGGGTAGGCCTTCGGCATCCGCACCACGTACCCGGTGGTGACCGAGCCGGGGCGCACCAGGCCGAGCCGTTCCAGCTCGGCGGTGCCGAACGCGACCAGCTCCGGGTCGGGGGTCGACCACAACTCGTCGCCCTCGTTGACGAAGTACTCCAGGCCGAGGCAGGTGCCGCCGGCCCGGACCATCTCCGGCGACCAGGCGCCGTAGTTCTGGATCCGCCCGACCTGCACCCCGGGGGTGTGCACGTAGATCCAGTTGTCGGGGAAACCGGCCTCGGCCGGCACCACCAGCGCCACGGTCAGGAAGTCCCGGTGCCGCAGCGCGTCGGCGGCGGCGCGGACCTCCGCCGGGGCGGGCGGGTCCATCGCCCGGACCAGGGCCGAGATCGGCATGCTGGAGACCACGTGGTCGGCGGCGATCCGCCGCTCACCGGACGGGCCGTCGACGGTCACCGCGACCGCCCGGCCGTCCGCCCGGTGCACGGTGCGTACCGCCGTCTCCAGCTCGACCGTCCCGCCGCCCTTGACCACCAGTTCGGCGCAGCGTTCCCACATCATCCCCGGGCCGAGCCGGGGGTAGCGGAACTCCTCGATCAGGCTGGTCACCTCGGTGCCGCCGCGCTGGGGCAGCAGCGCGCCCCGGATCGCCGCGCCGAGGGAGAGGTTGCGGATGCGCTGGGCCGCCCAGTCCGCCTGTAGCTCCGTCGCGGGGATGCCCCAGACCTTCTCGGTGTACGTCTTGAAGAACATCCGGTACAACCGGGCCCCGAACCGGGCGGACACCCAGCCCTCGAAGTGGCTCTGGTCGGCCGGCGGACGCACCCGCGCCCACAGGTACGACCCGACGCACCGGCACGCCTCCCACACGCCGAGGTTGCGCAGCGCGTTACCGGCCCGCAGCGGGTAGTCGAAGAGCCGACCCTGGTAGTGGATGCGGCTCATCCGGGGGCGCAGCAGGAAGTCGTCGTCGGAGAGCAACTCGTGCCAGAACGCCTCGACCCGGGACACCTTGGTGAAGAACCGGTGCCCGCCGATGTCGAACCGCCAGCCCTCCCGCTCCACGGTGCGGCTGATCCCGCCCACCACGTCGTCGGCCTCCACCACGTCGACCGGGGCGTGCCGCCGGGTCAACTCGTACGCGGCTGTGAGGCCGGCGGGGCCGGCGCCGATGACAACCGTGTGCGGCTGCGCCATCAAAGACACCACCATCGATGAGTTGCGGGTCAGGGCTGGCGGAATCTAACACGATCCCGCCGTGCCCGGACAGCGCCGTCGAATCGACGCCGAGCTGCGGCCGGACACCTCTTGCGGGTGCCGCCGAGGTCTGGGAAGATCGACACACTCGAATGCCCGACGGTCGTCGCCGTGCCGGTGGTCCTCCGCAGGCGTGCCCGGTGGCGTCCCGGGGTCAGCCGACGGTGACCGAGGCGTCCTGGCGGGCCGTCAGCGCCTGCTGGTAGAGCCGCCCCGCCCGGTACGACGAACGCACCAGCGGCCCGCTCATCACCCCGGCGAAGCCGATCTCCTCGGCCTCCTCGCGCAGCTCGACGAACTCCTCCGGCTTGACCCAGCGGGTCACCGGGTGGTGCCGGGGGGTGGGCCGCAGGTACTGGGTGATGGTGATCAGCTCGCAGCCGGCCCCGTGCAGGTCGCGCAGCGCCTGGGAGACCTCGGCCCGCTCCTCGCCCATGCCCAGGATCAGGTTGCTCTTGGTGACCAGGCCGGCGGCGCGGGCCTGCCGGATCACGTCGAGCGAACGCTCGTAGCGGAACGCCGGACGGATCCGCTTGAAGATCCGCGGCACCGTCTCGACGTTGTGCGCGAGCACCTCGGGCCGGGCCCCGAACACCTCGGCGAGCTGCTCGGGGACGGCGTTGAAGTCGGGGATCAGCAGCTCGACGCCGCAGCCGGAGCGCAGCGCGTGGATCTGCCGGACCGTCTCGGCGTAGAGCCACGCGCCTCCGTCGGGCAGGTCGTCGCGGGCCACCCCGGTGATGGTGGCGTAGCGCAGGCCCATCGTGGCCACCGACTCGGCGACCCGACGCGGCTCGTCGGCGTCGAACTCGGCCGGCTTGCCGGTGTCGATCTGGCAGAAGTCGCAGCGCCGGGTGCACTGGTCGCCGCCGATGAGGAAGGTGGCCTCCCGGTCCTCCCAGCACTCGTAGATGTTGGGGCAGCCGGCCTCCTGGCAGACGGTGTGCAACCCCTCGCGCGAGACCAGCCCGCGCAGCTCGGTGTACTCCGGCCCCATCTTGGCCTTGACCTTGATCCACGGCGGTTTGCGCTCGATCGGCGTCTCGGCGTTGCGCGCCTCGATCCGCAGCATCCGTCGCCCCTCGGGGGCGACCGTAGCGGAGCGCGCTGCCTGCTGGGTCGTCGGCGCGGAGTGCTCGATCGTCACAAAACCGAGCCTACGCCCGACGGCAGCGATCGATGCACGTCGGGCGACCGGCGTCACGTCACCGGTTTTGTGACACCGGCCACCCGGCGGCCGGAAAAGCCCGTTACAGCCCGGCGGAACGGGTGCTAGCGTGCCGGCAGAGCTGTGACGGAGCCGAGTAACGCCCCGACCCGCCAGTGCAGAGAGCCGCCGGTTGCTGGAAGGCGGTCTGACGCCGGGGCGCGAAGACCCTCCCGAGCCGCGGGAAGAACGGCGCGTCCGCGCGCCCAGTAGAGCCCGCCCGGCTGGCCCCGGTGAAAAGGCGACGAATGAGGCTCCCGCCACGGCGGGAGCGAAGGTGTGGTGGCACCGCGAGGTTCCCGCTCGCCCACACCTCCCGGGGATCGCGTTGCGATTGATCGAGGAGGTAACCGCCGTGCAACGCATCCTGTCCGCCCACCTGCCCACCCGCACCGGCGCGACCGTGCGGATCGCCGGTTGGGTGCACCGCCGCCGACTGCTCAAGTCGGTGGCCTTCCTGATCGTCCGGGACGCCACCGGCCTGGCCCAGGTGGTGGTCACCGACCCGGACGTGCGGGCCGCCGTGACGGCGCTGCCCGAGGAGACGGTGGTCGAGGTGGTCGGCACGGTCACCGCGAACGGCACCGCGTCCGCCGGGGTCGAGCTGACCCACCCGACCGTACGACCGCTCGGGCCGCCCGCCGTGCCGCCCCCGTTCGACCTGTACCGGCCGGTGCTCACCGCGACCCTGCCCACCCAGCTCGACCACGCGCCGGTGGCGCTGCGGCACCCGACCCGCGCGGCGGCCCTGCGGATCGCGGCGGCGGCGGTGGCCGGCTTCCGGGCCACCCTCGACGCCCGCGACTTCGTGGAGGTGCACACCCCGAAGGTGGTCGCGTCGTCCACCGAGAGCGGGGCCAACGTGTTCACCCTCGACTGGTTCGGCCGGCCGGCATACCTGGCCCAGTCGCCGCAGTTCTACAAGCAGCTCATGGTGGGCATCTTCGAACGGGTCTACGAGGTGGGGCCGGTGTTCCGGGCCGAACCGCACGACACCGTCCGGCACCTGGCCCAGTACACCTCGCTCGACGTCGAGCTGGGCTTCGTCGACGACCACCGGGACGTGATGGCGGTGCTGCGGGACACCCTCGCCGGGATGCTCGCCGAGGTGGCCCGCCGGGCCGGGGGCGCGGTGGCGACCCTGGGCCTGACCCTGCCCGGGGTGCCGGCCGAGATCCCGGCCGTGCACTTCACCGAGGCGTTGCGGATCGCCGGCGCGCCCGCCGACGAACCCGACCTGGCCCCCGCCCACGAGCGGGCGCTGGGGGAGTGGGCCCGCGACACCCACGGGTCGGACTTCCTCTTCGTCACCGGGTACCCGATGGCGAAGCGGCCCTTCTACACCCACCCCGACCCGGCCCGGCCGGCGTACTCGAACGGGTTCGACCTGCTCTTCCGGGGCCTGGAACTGGTCACCGGCGGGCAGCGGCTGCACCGCCACGCCGACTACCTGGCGGCGCTCGCGGCCCGCGGCGAGCCGGTCGAGCCGTACGCCGGGTATGTCGACGCCTTCCGGCACGGGATGCCGCCGCACGGCGGCTTCGCGATCGGCCTGGAGCGGTTCGTGGCCCGGCTGGTCGGCGCGACCAACGTCCGGGAGGTGACCGCCTTCCCGCGCGACCTGCACCGGCTGACCCCCTGAGCCGCCGAGTGTCCGCGCGACCGGGCTGGGCCCGGGCCGGGCTGGCCCGGGGTTGGTGGGGCTGACCGGGTCGGACTGGGTGGCCGTGCCGACGATGCTGGCCTGCGTCGGCCGCCTGGTCTTCCCGGCCGTCCGTGGTCGCCCGCCGGGCTTGCACTCTGGGTAGTGGCCTTACCGATGTCGCCGTTGGTTGCTCTCCGTGATCGGCGCGGGGTGTGGGCGGAGCCCATCCTTGCCACCTATCAGCCCGCACCCCGCTGAACAGGGGTTTTTCCGCCGCCTCTCCCTGCCCCACCTACCTGCCCATCCACGCTTTGCTCTGCTGCCATCGACGCGACGGTCACTTTCCGCATGCGGTGCCTCTAGGGCAGCAGAGCAAAGTGGGGGAGAGGGGTAGGTGCTACCCGGCGGATTTCTTACGCTGCGTAGCGGCCCGAGAGGCGCTGCGGCGGACGGCGCTGGGCGACAGTGTGGCGGATACGGTGCCGGTGGATCTGCGGCGGCACGACGGGGCAACGGGAGCGGCGGGGGTGGCGGGGTCAGGCCGGGCCGAGCAGGTCCCAGCGGTTGCCGGCGACGTCCCGGAACACGGCCACCCGACCGTACGGTTCGGTGCGCGGCGGCGTCACGAACTCCACGCCGGCGTCGACCATCCGCCGGTGGACGGCGTCGAAGTCGTCGACCCGGAGGAAGAAGCCGACCCGGCCGGCGACCTGGTCACCGACCACCGCCTGCTGCCGCTCGCCGTCGGCGCGGGCCAGCAGGATGCCGGTCTGCGCGCCGGGCGGACGGACCACCACCCACCGCTTCGGGCGGCCGTCGTCGGTCAGCGAGGGCGCGTCCTCGACCAGCTCGAAGCCGAGAACCCCGGTGAAGAACGCGATGGCCGGGTCGTACTCGGCGACGACGAGGGTGACGAGGTCGATCCGCACCGGCTCAGCCGAGCAGGGTGGGCAGGTGCCGCTCCACCACGGGCAGCACCTCGGCCACCGGGACCGGGCGGCCCAGTTCAGCGGTCAGCGAGGTGGTGCCGGCGTCGGCGATGCCGCAGGGCACGATCCGGTCGTAGTACGACAGGTCGCAGTCGCAGTTGATCGCGAAGCCGTGCTGGGTGACCCCGCGGGCGACCCGGATGCCGATGGCGGCCACCTTGCGGGCCGGGCCCCGGTCGTCGTCGGGCACCCAGACGCCGCTGCGCCCCTCGACCCGGCCGGCGGTCAGCCCGAACTCGGCGCAGACGTCGATCAGCAGCTGCTCGGTGCGGCGGACGTAGGCGACCACGTCGACCGGGTCGGGCAGCCGGACGATCGGGTAGCCGACGAGCTGACCCGGCCCGTGCCAGGTGATCTTGCCGCCCCGGTCGACGTCGACGACGGGGGTGCCGTCCATCGGCCGGTCCCAGGGCTCAGTGCGCTTGCCGGCGGTGTAGACGCTCGGGTGCTCCAGCAGCAGCACGGTGTCGCCACGCTCGCCGGCCACCACCGCCTCGTGCAGCCGCCGCTGCTCGTCCCACGCGGCCGAGTAGTCGACCACACCCGCCCGGACGGCGGTCACCCCGGAAGTCGTCACGCTCACCCTGCCACCCTAGCCCCGCCCGCCGCCGCCGCGCCCCGTGAGCCTCGTCGCGCCACCCTGCGTGACCCCCGGCAGGCGGCCGGACCGGTCAGGCGTCGGGAACCGTCCAGAGCCACACGTCGTCCACCCGGCGGGGCTCGCCGAGCAGGGCGGTGGCGGTGCGGCGCAGGGCGTCCTCGTCGAGGTCGTACTTGGCCCCGTGCACCTCGTCGGGGAGGACGACCGCCTCGACCCCCCAGTACCGCAGGTCCGCCCGGGATAGCCGGATGCTGCCCTCGGTGACGATCGGCACCAGCCCGGTCCGGCCGGCCTGGTCCATCAGCGTGTCGAAGGTGCGCGGCGACGGCCCGATCCGGCCCCGCCCGTCCGGGCCGCCGGGGCCGAGGAAGAAGCCGGCGGGCAACCGGAACTCGCCCTGCCGGTGGGACAGGGCGTACGCCTGCCAGCGCTGCCCGTCCGGGGTCACGTCCAGGGTCAGCGGGATCGGGGTGAGCACCCCGCCCGGTGAGACGTACTCCCGCCAGGTGCCGGCGGTGACGAACTCCGGCACCGGCGGGCGGACGCTGGTCAGCAGCGGGGTCGGCAGCAGCGGCAGCAGCGCCGCCACGAACCCGACCCGCCACGCCCAGGTCGCCGTCCGGCCCGGCGGCGTCGCCCGCAACCGGTCGACGGTGTACGTCAGCAGCACCCCGATCACCGGCGCCACCACCAGAGCCAGCCGGGACGGCAGGGCGGCGTTGACCACCGGCAGGTTGTCCAGCACCCCGAAGGGCAGCAGTTGACCGGTGCGTCGCCCGTTCCACTTCGCCAGCGGCCCCCAGGAGAGCACCGCGAAGACCACGGCGGTCACCCCGAGCGCGGTCAGCGTGGCCCGCCGGCCGGGGCTGGCCCGTCGCCACAGCCACCCGAAACAGGCCACGGTGAGCAGCAGCAGCGGCAGCCCGAAGAAGCTGTTCTCCTCGGTCGGGTTGGGCGCCAGCGTGGTGTCCCAACCCAGCGCCCCGGCCAGCGACCGGCTCGGGTACGCCCCGAACGCGGCGATGTCCTCGGCGTGGATGACCGGGTCGAAGCCGGTGCCGTGGAACCGCTGCGGCCCGGCGAAGTGCAACCACAGCGGGTACGCCAGCAGCACCCCGGCGACCAGCGCGGTCACCGCCAACCCGCGCAGGAAGTCCGGCAGCGCGGCACGGGCCTGCGTCCGGCGGGCCGGGTGCAGCGCCCAGACGGCGAGGAAGACGGCGACCGCCAGCGCGGTGAAGAACAACCCCTCGGCGGCGATCGAGAAGGCCACCGCGACCAGCACCCCGAGCACCAGCCCGCCCCGCAACCAGCGGCCCGGCCGGCGCAGCGCGAACACCCCGGCCACCAGCAGCGGCACCAACCAGCCGGCGGTCCAGTTCAGGTGGGCGTTGGCGTGCGCGACCATGCCGGGGGAGAAGGCGATGAACAGCGCCCCGACACCTGCCGCGAGCCGACTGGCGACCAGGTGCCGGGAGAACAGCCAGTACCAGGCCAGCGCGGTGGCGGCGAGGTTGAGGGTGAGGATCACCAGGAACGTCGCCGGCGGCCCGATCAGGTACGTCAGCGGCGCGAAGACCACCGCGTACACGGTGATCGAGGTGTTGACGGCGAGGTTCACCCCGTCCGGCACGTTGAGCAGGTGGGTGAAGAGCGGGTTCTCCCCGTGCGTGACCGCGTGCCCGCCGAAGGCGAGCAGCCACTCGAAGAGCGCCTGGTCGCTGGAGTTCACGGTGATCGCCCGCTGGTTCGGGTCGCGCCACAGCCCGCTGGTCACCCAGACCGCCAGCGCCACGGCGACGACCAGCACGATCAGGTCGGCCCGCCGACCCCGGGCGGCGTCCGGGGCGGCGGTGGGCGGCTGGTCGGCGGCCAGGGTCGGGGAAGTCGGCACGGAGCGGACGTTACCAACCTGAACTGGACCGACCGGTCGGACCCGCGACCCCGACCCCGGCGGGTCAGTCGTGCAGGGCGGCGTGCAGGGCGGCGGGCAGCCCGGGGTGGGTCCAGGTGAAACCGGCCCGGGTGAGCACGGCGGGCAGGACCCGGGTGCTGGTCAGCGCCTCCTGGGCGAAACCGCCCAGGGCGACCTTCAGGGCGACCGCCGGGATCGGCACGATGGCCGGCCGGTGCAGTTGGCGGGCGAACTCCCGGGTGAACTCGGCGTTGGTGACCGGGTTCGGGCCGACCACGTTGACCGCGCCGGCGACCTCCCCGGCGGTCAGCAGGAACACCGTCGCGTCCAGCCAGTCCCGCAGCGAGATCCACGGCAGCCACTGCCGTCCACTGCCGAGCCGGCCGGCGATGCCCAGCCGGAACGGCAGCAACTGCGGCTTGAGTAGTCCCCCGTCGCGGTGCAGCGGCAGCCCCGTCCGCAGCCGTACCACCCGGACCCCGGCGTCCTCGGCCGGCCGGGTCGCCGCCTCCCAGACCCGGCACACGTCGGCGAGGAACCCCTCACCCGCCGGGGCGTCCTCCTCGACCACCCGGTCACCGGTGTTGCCGTACCAGCCGACCGCCGAGGAGTTGAGCAGCACCGGCGGCCGGTCCGCCGCCGGCATCCCGGCGATCGTGACGGCCAGCGTGGTGGTGGTGTCCACCCGGCTGGACCGGATCACCCGGCGGTACTCGTCGGTCCACCGCTTGTCGCCGACCCCGGCCCCGGCCAGGTTGACCACCGCGTCTACCCCGGCCACCACGGCCGGGTCGAGCTGCCCGGCGGTCGGGTCCCACCGCTGCTCGTCGGGGGTACGCGGCGACCGCCGGACCAGCCGGGTGACCTGGTGCCCGTCGTCGGTGAGGCGGTCGACCAGCCGGGTGCCGAGGAAGCCGGACACGCCGGCCATCAGGATCCGCATACCCCCATCTTCGGCTACGCGCCCCCGATCGGATGCGCCGACCGCCGACCGCCGACCGCCTCGCCCCGGTGATCAAGAGGTTTGCGTCACCGTTGATCTTCGACTTGACCTGAACCTCTTGATCAACTGACCTAAACCTCTTGATCACCGGGGGCGGGCCGGCGACCGAACTGGGCAGGGTGGAGAAGTCGGGGCAGGTGGGGCGCCCGGGGAGGCGGGAGGACTGGGGCCGAGGAGGCGGCAGGGGCAGAGGGCCCGCGGCGGCGGGGCCTACCGGGTGCCCGCGTCGCCGGCCGGGGCCGGGCGCAGGTCGGCCAGGAGGCGCTCCACCTCGGCGAACGCGTCGGCCGGAAGCGGGCCGAGGGTGAGGGCGGCGAAGTTCTCCCGCGCCTGCGCCACCGTCCGGCACCCGGGGATCGGCAGCGTACGGGGGCTGCGCGCCAACAGCCAGCCCAGCGCCCCCTGGGCGAGGGTACGGCCGTCGGCGGTCAACGCCGCCCGGACCGCCGCCACCCGGCCGACCACTCGGGGGTGGGCCGGCCGTCGCGGAACCACACCAGCCACTCCGGGGCCCGGCCCCGCACGTCGTCCGCGCCCGGCGTACGGGTGGCCCCGGTGAGCAGGCCCATCGCCAGTGGCCCCCGGTTGAGGCTGGCCAGGTCGAAGGTGTCGCAGACGGCGAGCACCTCCGGGTTGTCGTTCAGCACCGACTCGTCGTGTTCGACCGCGATGCAGTGCGGCCCCGCCCCGGCGAACACCCCCGCCGACTCCGGGTTGTCGGTGCTCCAGCCGTACCCCCGGATCTTGCCCTGGGTGACCAGGCCCTCCAGGGTGTCGACCAGGTCGAGCGCGGCGGACGCCGGCAGGTCGTTGAGGTGCAGCAGGTAGAGGTCGACGTGGTCGGTGCCGAGCCGGCGTAGCGACCCCTCCAGGCTGGCCACCGCGTACCCCGGGCTGGCGTCCACGCCCAGCGCCAGCCGGGTCGCCTCGTCGCTGCGGTTGCCGAACTTGGTGACGATCACCGCCTCGTCCCGCCGGCCGGCGAGCGCCCGGCCGAGCACCCGCTCGCTGTGCCCGGCCCCGTAGTTGCTGGCCGTGTCGAAGAGGGTGACGCCCAGGTCGAGGGCCTGGTGGATGGTGGCGACCGACTCGTCGTCGTCCACCTCACCCCAGCCGTACGGCTGACCGTCGTCGCCCCACAGCGGGCCACCGATCGCCCAGCACCCCATGCCGATCGCGCCGACCTCGATTCCACTGCGGCCCAGAGTCCGTGTCGTCGTCATGCCGACCAGTTTTCAACCTGGAGTGCGCTCCAGGTCAAGCGGTAGCATCCGGCCCATGTACCCGCCCTCGGAGGCCGCCCGGCGCAGTGGGTTCAGCCTCGACACCCTCCGCTACTACGAGAAGATCGGCCTGCTCAGCGGCGTCGGACGCACCTCGGGTGGCCGTCGGGTCTTCACCGACGACGACCTGAGCTGGCTGGTGATCTTCCGCTGCCTGCGCGACACCGGCATGCCGATCGCCGAGATGTGCCGCTACGCCGAGCTGTCCCGGGCGGGGGAGCACACCGTCGCCGCCCGGCAGGAACTGCTGGAACAGCACGCCGCCCGGGTCGAGGAGCAGTTGACCCTGCTCCAGCGCCAGTACGCCCACCTGCGCGAGAAGATCCGCTTCTACCAGGGCCTCACCGGGGCGACCCCCGCCCCCTGAGCGCACGGCCGCGCCGGTCACGGTCGGGCGGACCCCGGTACGTCCGGGGCCGGTGGGGCACCGGGCAGCCGGGCCAGCACCGGGGCGAGCGGTTCGAGGGCGTCCCGGCGTACCACGAAGCGGGTGACACCCCAGCGACGCCGGTGGGCCGCGACCGCCGCGACGATCTCGTCCACCGTGCCGATCAACACGAACGGGGTGGCCAGCAGCTCGGCGACGGTCAGCCCGATCCGTTCGGCCTGCTCGGCGGCGGCGGCCCCGGCGTCGTCGGTGACCACCACCGTCTGCACCAGCGCCTCCAGCGCGGGCGGGGCGTCCCGGCCGGCCGCACCGGCGGCCACGTGCGCGAGCTGCGCCTCGATCTGGTCGACCCGCCAACGCGCCTCGTGCCGGTGGCCGTCGGCGAGGGTACGCCCGAAACCGGTCAACCCGACCACGTCGGCGTGCGCGCCGGCCCAGCGCAGCAGCGTCGAGTTGGCGGTACCCATGGTCAACGGGATGCGCTCCCGCACCGGCCGTGGCGAGGTCAGCCGGGCCTCCCGCGCCACCAGGTCGGGGGAGTCGACCGTCACCGGGGCGCCGTCGAGCAGGGCCCGGACCGCCTCGGCGACGGCCACGCAGCGGCGTACCCGGCCGGCCACGTCGGGGCGTACCCGGCCGACGGCGGCCCACTCGGCGGGGGTGTGGCCGGCACCGACACCGAGCCGGGCCCGCCCGCCGGAGACCAGGTCGAGGGTGGCCACGTCGGCGGCGAGCAGGATCGGTTCCCGCACCCCCAGGTTCGACACGTACGAGCCGAGACCGATCGTGGTGGTCACCGATGCGGCGGCGGCGAGCGCGACGAACGGGGACGCCACGGCACCCGGGTGGTCGGCGGCGAGCAGGGCGGCGAAACCGGCCGACTCCGCCCGGCGGGCGAGGTCGACCCAACCCGCCGCGTCGGTCGGGGTGGCCTGGAGCGAGAAGACGGTCACCAGGTCAGCTTCGCCGTCGCGGGCCGCCCCGGCCATCCCGCAGGCCCGGATTCTGCCAACCGGAGAATCCCGGTACGCTCCGCCGGCCGGGAGGCTGCTTCCGCCGGGCTACGGCGGGTCCGGCCGCCCCTCCGCCGGGTTCGCCTCGTGCCAGCGGGCCCGCCAGGCGGCCTCGTGCGCCTCGTGGTCGGCCCGCTCGTCGTGTACGGCCCGACGCAGGGCCTGCCGGGAGCCGCTCATGGTCACCACCTCGATCGTGACCAACCCGACGCAGATGGCGGTCAGCAGCGCGAGCCCGCCCAGCGCCGAGAGCCCCGCCGCGACCGGCACGGCCGCGGCGAGCACCACCAGCGTGCCGACCCGGGTCCAGCTCAGCGTGTGCAGGGTGCGCAGTTGGAACAGCATGTTGCTGGCCAGATAGCAGATCACCCCGCCGAAGAACAGCGGCACGGCCGGCCCGTGGGCCTGCTCGCCGAGCCCGCCGGCCGGATCGGTGACCGCGCGGACCAGTTCCTCACTGCCGATCGCGAACAGGATGATGCCCGCGATCATCGGCAGGTAGAGATAGGCGTAGGCGTCCCGGGCCATGGTCGTGCGACGACGGCCGGTCGCCGCGTGCAGGGCGATCCGGGCAGCCGGGCCGATCAGGTCGAAGTGTGCCCACCACAGCGCGGCGGTGAAGACGATGCCGAGCGCGGAGGCGATGACCCCGGGCCAGGTCACCGGCTTGCCGAGGACGTTGCCGCCGACGCCGACCGAGATGATCGACTCGCCGAGCGCGATGATCAGGATGAGGTCGTACCGTTCGGTCCAGTGCTCGGCTGAGGTCACCGCCCAGCTCCAGGTGTCGGCGATCAGCCCGGTGCCGTACTGGACCAGCACCACCAGGATCCAGAGCACGTCGCGGACGAGGCCGGCCCGGTCGGAGTCGTCGATCGCCACCGGCACCAGGGCCGCCGCCAGCAGCAGCACGGTGCTGGTGAGCAGTTCGGGCAGGAAGTGGAACAGGGGCCGCCGGCCGGTCGGGTCGTCCTGCGCGGTGAGCAGGAACAGCACCACGTGTACGCCCCGGACCACCACGTAGCTGACCGCCACCACCAGCGGCCCGGCAAGCTCCCCCTGCGGCGGGCTGAACGCCTGCGGCAGGGCCAGCGCGAACGCGAACAGGGAGGCCATCGCGGCCACCATCAGCACCGGGACGAAACCCTCACCGAGCCGGAGCCGGGTGGCGGCCATGCTGTGCACCACCCAGCACCACCACAGCACGGCGAGCACCAGGCCGGCGTGCAGCAGTTGCCGGCCGCTGATCTCGGCGGCGGTGGCCCGGGTGATGATGAAGAACGAGACGACGAAGACCAGGTCGAAGAAGACCTCGAACTTGTCGACCCGGGCGCCGGGTGCGACGGCCACCGCCGGGCCGAGCCCGCCGCGCCGTCGTTCACCGTTCACCGGTCCACTCTGGCAGCGCGCCGTGGGGCCGGGGCGGGAATCCCGCAGCCGGCGTCGGTCCCCGCCGTCAGTGCCGGCTCAGCCCCGCCATGAGCAGGTCGAGCAGGCGGCCGGCGAGGTCCCGTTGCTCCGGCCCCTGCGCCGCCAGCGACATCCCGCCCAGCCCGGCCAGCACGTCACCCGGGTCGACGTCCGGGCGGATCGTGCCGGCGGCGACACCGGCCGCCAGCAGCCGGGTCAGCGCGGCGACCAGCAGGTCCCGGCTCTGCGCGTACGGGTTGGTGCCGGCGGCGATCACCAGGCGCAGGGCGTCGGCCATGCCCTGTTTGGTGGCGAGGTAGTCGACGAAGCGGTCCATCCAGGCCCGGGTGGCCTCGGCGGGCGGCAGCCGGGCCAGCAGTTCGTCGGCGGCGGCGCAGAGCTTGGCCAACTCGTTGCGGTAGGCGGCCTCCACCAGCGCCTCCCGGGTGGGGAAGTGCCGGTAGAGGGTGCCGATGCCGACCCCGGCGTCCCGGGCGATCGAATCCAGGGTCACCTCCGGCCCCTGCCGGGAGAACGCCCGTACGGCGGTGTCGAGCAGCCGCTGACGGTTGCGCAGCGCGTCGGCGCGCAGCGGCCGGGGGTTGGCCGGCGGTGTGTCGGGGTTCGGGGCGGTCGGCGGCGTGTCGCCGCCGGGGCTGGTGGGCGGCACGTCGCCTCCTGGGGTCTGGTGCGGCGGGGCCGGTGGGCGGCCACCGCGTGATGCGGTGTCGGCGGCCGTCGGCGGGTCGGTTCCGGGGTGACGGCGGCCACCCGGGCCTGCCCGGCACGGTGACCGGTTGGCAAACGGAGGAACCTCCGGTTACGCTCGGAGGCGTAACGGAGGGCCCTCCACTTCTCATCGTACCGGTCGGGCCGCCCGGCCCACGCCGCACCGACAAGGACGGATCATGACCACCGACACACCGGTCCACACCCCCTTCGACGCCCGCACCACCGCCCTGGAGGTGGTCCGCGACATCGACCTCACCGGCCGCCGCGCCGTGGTCACCGGCGGCGCCTCGGGCATCGGCGTGGAGACCGCCCGCGCCCTCGCCGCCGCCGGAGCGGACGTCACCCTGGCCGTACGCGACCTCGACGCCGGTCGACGCGCCGCGAAGGACATCACCGACAGCACCGGCAACGACCGGCTGCAGGTCGCCCCGCTCGACCTCGCCGACCAGGCGTCCGTGGCCGCCTTCGTGGCCACCTGGGACGGGCCGCTGCACGTGCTGGTGAACAACGCCGGCATCATGGCCTCGCCCGAACGGCGTACCCCCGAGGGCTGGGAGTTGCAGTTCGCCACCAACCACCTCGGGCACTTCGCCCTCGCCACCGGGCTGCACCGCGCCCTCGCCGCCGCCGACGGGGCCCGGGTCGTCGCGGTCAGCTCCGCGGCGCACCTGCGCTCCCCGGTGGTCTTCGACGACATCCACTTCCGGCAGCGCCCGTACGACCCGTGGGAGGCGTACGGGCAGTCGAAGACCGCGAACGTGCTGTTCGCCGTCGAGGCGACCCGGCGCTGGGCCGACGACGGCATCGTCAGCAACGCGCTGATGCCCGGCGCGATCCGTACCAACCTCCAGCGGTACGTCAGCGCCGGGGAACTGGAGCGGATGCGGGCCGCCAGCGGGGGCGGCGCGGCCAACTGGAAGACCGTCGAGCAGGGTGCCGCCACCTCGGTGCTGGTCGCCACCTCGCCGCTGCTCGACGGGATCGGCGGCCGGTACTTCGAGGACTGCCAGCAGGCCGCCCCGCACCAGCCCGGCACCCGCACCGGCGTCGCCGCGTACGCCCTCGACCCGGCCGCCGCCGAGCGGCTCTGGACGGTCTCCGAGCAGACCCTGCGCGGCTGACCCGCCGGGGTGCCGTACCCGGCACCCCGTGACGACGGAGGGCGCCCCGGTCGACCGACCGGGGCGCCCTCGCGCAGGCGGGTGTTACAGGCCCAGCTCGGCCTCGAAGTTGCCGCCCTCCAGCCGCTCCTTGACCGCGACCAGGAAACGGGCCGCGTCGGCGCCGTCGATCAGCCGGTGGTCGTAGGACAGGGCCAGGTAGACCATCGACCGGATCGCGACGACCTCGCCCAGGTCCGGGTCGTTGACCACGACCGGACGCTTCACCACGGCACCCGTGCCGAGCATCGCCGACTGGGGCGACGGCACGATCGGGGTGTCGAACAGCGCGCCCCGGCTGCCGGTGTTGGTCAGCGTGAAGGTCGCCCCGGCGATCTCGTCCGGGCTGATCTTGTTGGTCCGGGTGCGCTCGGCCAGGTCGGCGACGCGCTTGGCGATGCCGCCCAGGTTGAGGTCACCGGCGTTGTGGATGACCGGCGTCAGCAGGCCCCGCTCGGTGTCCACCGCGATGCCGAGGTTCTCGGCGTCCGGGTAGGTGATGGTGCCCGCGTCGAGGTCCATCCGGGCGTTCACGATCGGGTACGTCTGCAGGGCCTCGATGGCGGCCAGCGCGAAGAACGGCAGGAACGACAGCTTCACGCCGTGCCGCTGCTGGAACGAGTCCTTCGCCTGCGCCCGCAGCCTGGCGATCCGGGTGACGTCCACCTCGATCACCGTGGTGAGCTGCGCCATCTCGTGCAGCGACTCCTGCAGGCGGTTGGCGATGGCCTTGCGGATGCGGGTCAGCTTCTCGGTGGTGCCCCGCTTGCCGCTCGGCTGCGGCTTCGCCGCCGGTGCGGCCGGGGTCGCCGCGGCGGCCGGCTGCGCGGCGGGGGCCGGAGCCGCCTTGGCCGCCTTCGCCTTCTCCGCCGCCTCCAGCACGTCCTGCTTGCGGATCCGGCCACCCACGCCGGTGCCGTTGACCGAGGCCAGGTCGACACCGTGCTCGCCGGCCAGCTTGCGGACCAGCGGGGTCACGTAACCGGGGGCGTCGCCGCCGCCCTGGGCGGGCGCGGCCGGCGCCGCCGGGGCGGCCGGCTGGGCGGCCCGCTCGGCCTGCGCCGGCTGGGCCGCCGACTCGGTCTCGGCGGCCGGCTCGCTGTAGCCCGCGCCCGGGGTCGGCTCGGTGACCTCCGGCTCCGGCTTCGCCTCGGCCCTGGGCTGCTCCGCCTTCGGCTCCGGCTCCGGCTTCGTCTCGGCCGGGGCCGCGCCCGCCGCACCGATGATCGCCAGGTCCGCGCCGACGGCGGCGGTCTCGTCCTCGGGGACCTTGATCTCCAGGACGGTGCCGGCGACGGGCGACGGGATCTCGGTGTCGACCTTGTCGGTGGAAACCTCCAGCAGCGGCTCGTCGACCTCGACGGTCTCGCCGACCTGCTTGAGCCAGCGGGTGACGGTGCCCTCGGTGACGCTCTCGCCCAGGGCCGGCATCTTCACCGGGGTGCCCTCGCCCGACGACGCCGGGGCGGCCTGCGCCGCCGGCTGCTCCCGGGCCGGCTTCTCCTGCTCCGGCTCCGGGCCGGTACCCTCGGCGGCGGCCGTCGGCTCGGGGGCCGGCGCGGCCTGCTCCTGCTCGTCGGCCTCGCCGCCGGCCTGCGGGGCGTCCCCGCCGGCCGACTCGCCCTCACCCGAGATGACGGCCAGCTCGCTGCCCACCTCGGCGGTCTCGTCCTCGCCGACCACGATCCGGCTCAGCACCCCCGCGGCGGGGGAGGGGATCTCGGTGTCGACCTTGTCGGTGGAGACCTCCAGCAGCGGCTCGTCGACCTCGACGGTCTCGCCCTCCTGCTTGAGCCAGCGGGTGACGGTGCCCTCGGTGACGCTCTCGCCGAGCCGAGGCATGGTGACCGATACCGGCATGTTCTGAAACTCCTTCGTGGCCTGGTGCGATCCTCGCCCGCTTGCCGCCGGCGTCGCGGAATGAGTGTGGGTCAGGCGTGCGCGTGCAGCGGCTTGCCGGCCAGGGCCAGGTGCGCCTCGCCCAGCGCCTCGTTCTGGGTCGGGTGGGCGTGCACGAGCTGCGCCACCTCCGCCGGGTAGGCCTCCCAGTTGTAGATGAGCTGCGCCTCGCCGATCAGCTCACCGACCCGGGCACCGACCATGTGGACGCCGACCACCGGGCCGTCCTCGACCCGGACCAGCTTCACGAAACCGGCGGTCTTGAGGATCTGGCTCTTGCCGTTGCCGCCGAGGTTGTAGTTGTAGACCTTGACCTTGTCGCCGTACTGCTCCTTGGCCTTCGCCTCGGTCAGACCCACCGACGCCAGCTCGGGGTCGGAGTAGGTGACGCGCGGGATGCCGGCCTCGTCGATCACGGCCGGGTTCAGGCCGGCGATCTCCTCGGCGACGAAGATGCCCTGGGCGAAGCCCCGGTGGGCGAGCTGGAGGCCGGGCACGATGTCGCCGACCGCGTAGACGTTCGGCACGCCGGTGCGCAGCCGCTCGTCGGTCAGCACGTACCCCCGGTCGAGCTTGACGCCCTGCTCCTCGTAGCCGAGGTCGGCGGTGTTCGGGCCCCGTCCGACGGCGACCAGCAGCAGCTCGGCCTCGACGGTCTCGCCGCCGGCGATGGTCAGCTTGACGCCGTTCTCGGTCTTCTCGACCTTCTCGAACGGCTTGCCGACCTTGAAGTTGATCTTCCGCTTGCGGAACGCCCGCTCCAGCGCCTTCGATGACTCCTCGTCCTCGGCGGCCACCAGCCGGGGCAGCGCCTCGACGATGGTCACGTCCACCCCGAAGGACTTCCACACGCTGGCGAACTCGACGCCGATCACGCCGCCACCCAGTACGATCGCCGACGCCGGCACCCGGTCCAGGGTCAGCGCGTGGTCACTGGTGATGATCCGCTCGCCGTCGACCTCCAGGCCCGGCAGGCTCCTGGCGTACGAGCCGGAGGCCAGGATCACGTTGCGGCCGGTGTACCGCTTGCCGTCCACCTCGACGACGTTCGGGCCGACCAGCTTGCCGGCGCCCGCCACGAAGGTGATGTTCTTGTTGCCGCCGACCAGCCCCTGCAGGCCCTTGTAGAGGCGGGAGATCACCCCGTCCTTGTACGAGTTGACCCCGGCCATGTCGATGCCGACCAGTTCGGCCTTGACCCCGAACTGCGCCGACTCCCGGGTCTGGTCGGCGATCTCCGCCGCGTGCAGCAGCGCCTTGGTCGGGATGCAGCCGTTGTGCAGGCAGGTGCCGCCGAGCTTGCCCTTCTCGACCAGCGCGACGGAGAGATCAAGCTGGGCGGCACGCAGCGCCGCCGCGTAGCCGCCGCTGCCACCTCCGAGAATGACGATGTCGAAGGTTGCGTCGTTCGGCTCGCTCACGTCCAACTCCCTGGTCGCTTCGCTGCATCGGGGGGTCACGGCGGGGCGCTACGGGCAGACCCCACCTCGGTCATCTTGTCACTTGCCCGTCCGGACCGCGTACCGAGGTGCCCAACGACACGTCCCCGACACGTACTCTTGGCACCGTCCTCGACGACGGACGGGGGAGAGGAGTGGTCCGGTGGCGCTGTTCCGGCGACGCAAACCGCCGACCCCGGCCAACCGTGACCGGCCGGCCGACCGGGCCGACCTGGATCACCTGGCCAACTTCGCCCGCACCCGCCGGGGGGTCGAGGCGTACCTCGAACCCCGGACCACGATGACCGAGACCACCGTCATCATGATCGCCGACGACGGCGAGTGGACCCGGCGGCGCATCGACGGCCCGGACGGCGCCCGCCGCTTCGCGCACGCCCTGGGCATCCCGATCTACGACGTCCGGCTGATGGGCTACCCGCAGCGGATGCGCGACTACAACGAACGCCGCAAGCGCCGCCCCGAGCGGTACTGACGGCCACCCGGCCGACGGCCCGGAAACGCGGACGGGACGCCCGGAGGCGTCCCGTCGTCGTGTCGCGGATGCGTCAGCCGTTGGCGGCGACGTCCTCGACCAGCTGCACCAGGGTACGCACCGGCACGCCGGTGCCGCCCTTGGTCCAGTAGCCGGTCGGCTCACCCGAGTGGTAGCCGGGGCCGGCGATGTCGATGTGCGCCCAGGCCACCTCGTCGGTGACGAACTCGCGCAGGAAAACCCCGCCCTGGAGCATGTGGCCGGCCCGGTCCATGCCCGCGTTGACCTGCGAGATGTCCGCGACGTCCGAGTCCATGCCCTTGCGGACGTCGTCCGGCAGCGGCATCGGCCAGGCCGGCTCGCCGACCGTGTCACCGGCCACCTTCACCCGCTCGCACAGCTCGGGGGTGCCCATCACCCCGGCGATCCGCTTGCCCAGCGCGATCACCTGCCCACCGGTGAGGGTGGACGTCTCGAACAGGTAGTCGGTGCCGTCGGCGCAGGCACGGGCCATCGCGTCGCCCAGGATCATCCGGCCCTCGGCGTCGGTGTTGAGCACCTCGACCCGCTTGCCGTTGAACATGGTGACCACGTCACCCGGGCGGTAGCTGGTGCCCGACGGCATGTTCTCGGCCATCGGCAGGTAACCGGTCACCGTCACGGACGGCTTGAGCGCGGCGATCGCCAGCATCGCCGCGCCGACCGCCGCCGCGCCCGCCATGTCGGACTTCATCTCCCACATGCCCTGGGCCGGCTTGATCGAGATGCCGCCGGTGTCGAAGGTGATGCCCTTGCCGACCAGCGCCACCCGCTTGCCGTTCGTCTCGCCGGCCGGGGTCCAGGTCAGCTTGACCAGCCGCGGCGGGGCCTCCGAGCCCTGCCCGACGGCGGTGATGCCGCCGTACCCGCCGGCCCGCAGCTGCTCCTCGTCGAGCACCTCGACGTCGAGCCCGGCGGCCCGGGCGGCGGTGGCGACGGCCTCGGCGAAGGCCGGCGGACGCAGCTCGTTCGGCGCGGTGTTGACCCAGTCGCGGCTGGTGCGCACCGCGCCGGCCACGGCGGTGGCCCGGTCGACCTCGGCCCGTGCGGTCGCGTCGGCGGCGTCCGGCACGGCGATCAGCACCTCGGCCACCGGCTCCCGCCGGGACGGCTGCGGCTTCGTCTTGTAACCGGCGAACCGGTAGCCGCCGAGCAGCGCCCCCTCGGCGACCGCGCGCAGCGCGGCCGGGGCGTCGGCGTCGTCGGGCAGCGGCAGGCTCAGCGCCACCCGGGGCGCCCCGGCCAGCGCCCGGACCGCCGCGCCGGCGGCCCGGCGCAGGGTCTCCGGGGCGGGGGCGGCACCGGTCGGCTCCGGACCCAACCCGACCGCCACGACCAGCGGGGCGGTGACCGTGCCCAGCGTGGCCAGCTTGATCACCTCACCGGGGCCACCGGTCGCGCCGAGCAGGGCCAGCGTCGCGGTCAGCTTGCCGTCGAAGGCGGCGGCGATGCTCTCCGCGCCGTCGGCGAGCAGCAGGGTGCCGGCCGGACCGCTCGTGGCGTCCGGGCCGGTGGTCTGGCTGTGCACGCCGATCACGATCGCGTCGACCGCGAGCTCGGCGGGGTCGGTGTCGACCAGGCTGAGGGTGGTGCTGGACGATGTCACTGAAGCTACTCCGGGCGGGCCGGGCCGGCCGCGGCGTCGCGTACCGGCGGTGATGGTCTCCGGCGGCAACCTACCCGCCGGAGCGCGGGTGCGTCCCGCCGAAGTGCCGACGGGTCCCGCCGATGCTAACCAGCGGGACACCCGGCGGTAAGTTGCCACCCATGACGGACGTGACCTCCGACGCCGCCGCGACCCGGCTGCGCCGTTCCCCGCTGCACGCGCGACACACCGCGCTCGGTGCCAAGTTCGCCCCCTTCGGGGGGTGGGAGATGCCCCTGGAGTACGCCGGTGGCGGCGTGCTCAGGGAGCACACGGCGGTCCGGACGGCGGTCGGGGTCTTCGACGTCTCGCACCTGGGCAAGGCGCGGGTCACCGGCCCCGGCGCGGCCCGGTTCGTCAACTCCTGCCTGACCAACGACCTGGACCGGATCGGGGCGGGGAAGGCGCAGTACACGCTCTGCTGCGACGACGCCACCGGCGGGGTGGTCGACGACATCATCGCCTACCGGTACGCCGACGACCACGTCTTCCTCATCCCCAACGCGGCGAACACCGCCGAGGTGGTCCGCCGGCTGCGCGCCGCCGCCCCGGCCGACGTCGAGGTCACCGACGAGCACGACCGGTACGCGGTGCTGGCCGTGCAGGGCCCCCGCTCGGCCGAACTGCTCGACGCGCTGGCCCTGCCCACGGGGCACGACTACATGAGCTTCTCCCCGGCGACGCTGGCCGGTGCCGGGCTGACCGTCTGCCGCACCGGCTACACCGGTGAGCTGGGCTACGAGCTGGTGGTGCCGGCCGGGGACGCGGTGGCCGTCTGGGACGCGCTGTTCGCCGCCGGGGCGGCCTTCGAGCTGCGGGCCTGTGGGCTGGGCGCCCGGGACACCCTGCGCACCGAGATGGGCTACCCGCTGCACGGGCAGGACCTCTCCCTGGACATCACCCCCGTGCAGGGGCGCTCCGGCTGGGCCGTGGGCTGGGACAAGCCGGCCTTCTGGGGCCGCGACGCGCTGCGCGCCGAGAAGGCCGCCGGCCCCCGCCGTACGCTGCGCGGCCTGGAGGCCGTCGACCGGGCCATCCCGCGCGCCGGGATGACCGTGTACGCCGGTGACGCCCCGGTCGGCACGGTCACCAGCGGCACCTTCAGCCCCACCCGCAAGCAGGGCATCGCCCTCGCCCTGCTGGACACCACCCCGAAACTCGCCGACGGTGACCTCGTCGAGGTCGACATCCGGGGCCGCCGCGCCCAGATGCGGGTCACCCGACCCCCCTTCGTCACCCCCTCCGTCCGCTGACCCGCGCGGGTCAGTGGGTGGGGTGGGGGCGTTCGCCCGCGTCGAGGACGGCCTGGGTCCAGCCGCCCTCGATGACGCCGGTGCCGTCCAGGACCGCCCAGTCGACGACCTCGGCGACCGCCACCACGACCGGGGAGCCGATCCGCACGGTGGGGTCGGTGTTGGCGTCGCTGGCGCTGGCCCCGACGATCCGCTCCGGGGCGTCCCACGAGCTGACCCCGGCCCACACGTACTCGGGGCCGTCGTCGCCGGGCAGGCCGTACTTGACCACCAGTTGCGCCTCCGGCGGCAGCCCGTCGGCGAGGAACCGGGCCCGGATGTCGTCCAGCCCGGCGCGGGCGGTGGCGACGGCCCGGCTCATCGCGTCGCCGGACCGGGCGTACCGGACGTCCGGCTCGATGCCGGAGAAGAGGGTCGCGCAGGCCGCCGCGTAGTAGCGTCCGTCCGGGCCGGGGTGACCCGGCGGCGGGCGCAGGCTCAGGAACGAGTCGGCGTCCGGGTCGGTCGCCGGGTCCAGCTCCAGCCGCAGCAGCACCGGGGCCGTCGCGCCGTGCTGCTCCGGGTTGCCGTACGCCACCGCGATGTCGTGCCCGGTCACCGTGGCCAGCACCGGCAGCTGCACGAACGCCGGCACCTCCTCGCCGGCCAGCCCGTCGGTCCAGTCCCGCAGCAGCCGGCGGGCGGCACCGGTCAGCACCGCGCCCCAGGCCCGGGTGAGGTGGTCGGGCACCCCCTGGGTCTGCAACTCCAGCAGCCCGAAGCGGCGCAGCCCCTTGGTGGTGAACCACAACCCCTCGGTGTCCGAGGAGTACGGCACGAGCACCCAGTCGACCAGCCGGATGCGGCCCTGCGCGTCGGGCAGCGACCGCAGCGCCGTCGCCGGGTCGAGGAACTGCAACCCGAACACGTCCACCACGTCACCGCCGACGGACTCGGCGACGGCGGCGGCCACCGCGCGGGCCGCCCACTCGTGCGCCGGTGGCCAGCCCGGCCGGTACTCGGCCTGCACCACCACCAGGTGACTGGCGGCGGCGAGCCGGCCCAACTGGGCCTCGGTGGCACCGAACGCGGTGAGCAGGTCCGGCGGCAGCTGCGGGAACTCGTCGATCGACCGGGTGTCCACCGACATCAGCGGACTGTCCAGCATCTGCGTGGCCAGGCCGTACACCGGGTCGGCGAGGCGGCCGGCGAGACCCCGTACCGCCGTCTTCGGGCTCACCGGTGGCAACCCCGCCACCGGCACCAGGTAGGTCGCGCTGAGCGACTCCGGGACCGGTACGGGCAGGAAGTCGTCCGTGATGAGCAAGTCGTCCCCCGGAAGGCCGTGCCGGTGCTGTCGGGGCAAACGCTACCCGGCGCGCCGCGTCGTCCTCAGCCGGACAGCACCAAGCCCAGGTAGACCAGCGTGGTCACCACCTCTACGACGGCCCCCAGCACGTCGCCGGTGATCCCGCCGAGCCGGCGTACCAGATGGCGGAGCAGGCCGGTGGCGACGGCGAGGGCGGCCAGCACGGCCAGCGGCCCCTGCCACGGTCGGCCCGG
>NZ_JACGMO010000060.1:0-41124 GCF_015354745.1 Micromonospora sp. S-DT3-3-22 | reverse complement strand
CGCCCCGGCCGGGGCCGACGCGACGGCGGTGCCCCGGGTGGCGATCGTCGGCGCGAACGGGCACGGCCGCTGGCACCGGCGCAGCGTCGCCCCGCTGCACGCGGCGGGACGGCTGCGGCTGGTGGCGCTGGTGGACGTACGGCCGATCGAGAACGAGCCGGCCGCGCCGGTGCCGCCCGGGACGACCGTGCACACCGACCACCGGGAGATGCTCGCCGCCGCCCGCCCGGACGTGGTGATCGTCTGCACCCCGCCGCACACCCACCTGCCGATCGCCCTGGACGTGCTCGCCGCCGGGGCGGACCTGCTGCTGGAGAAGCCGCCGGTGCTGTCCACCGCCGAACACCGGACGCTGGCCGGGGCGTTGGCCGCGACCGGCCGGGCCTGCCAGGTCGGCTTCCAGGCGCTCGGCTCGATGGCGCTGGCCGAACTGTCGACCGCCCTCGGGCAGGGCCGGCTGGGCACCGTCACCGGCATCGGCACGGTCGCCTGCTGGCAACGGCCCGACGGCTACTACGCGCGGTCCCCGTGGGCCGGCCGGCGCAGCCTGCACGGCCGGCCGGTGCTCGACGGCGCGCTGGCCAACCCGCTGGCGCACGCGGTGATGCAGTGCCTGGCGGTCGCCGGGACGGTGACCGGTGCGCCGGTCCGGCCGGCGCGGATCGAACTGGAGCGCTACCGGGTCCGGCCGATCGAGGTCGACGACACCGCCACCCTGCGCATCGTCACCCCGGGCGGACCGCCGATCGTGGCGGCGGTGACGCTGGCCGGGGAGGACTTCGTCGCCGGCGAGGTGATCGTGACCGGCACCCTCGGGCGGGCGGTGCTGGAGTACCCCACCGACCGGCTGCTGCTGCCCGGCGACCCGCAACCCCGGGAGGTGCCGGGGCGGCGGGGGCTGCTGGAGAACCTGCTCGCCCACCGGGCCGACCCGGCCGGCATCCCGCTGATCGCCCCGCTGGCCCGCACCGCGCCGTTCACCGCCGTGCTGGAACAGGTGCGGCAGGCCCCCGAACCGACCCTGCTCGGCGGCGACCTGGTCACGGTCACCGGCAGCGGGCCGGAGCGGGTGGTGACGGTACCCGGGATCACCGCCGCGTTGCGCCGCGCCGCCGAACAGGGCGCGTTGCTGTCGGAGCTGGCGGTGCCGTGGGCGGTGCCGCCGGTGCGTGTCCCCCTGGCGGCGCAGGACGACTGACCCACCCACCACCACCTTCCGGAGAGTCCCATGCGTCCACGCACCACCGGGGCGGCCCTGGTCGCCCTGTCCCTCCTGCTGACCCCGGGCACCGCCGCGTCCGCCGCGCCGCCCGACGGGCCGTCCCGGGCCGTCGAGCGGCTCGCCCGGCAGACCCTGCCGGCCGGCGACGGCTGGGCGGCCGAGGGCCCCGGCACCACCGGCGGCGCGGCGGCCGGCCCGGACCAGGTCCACCTGGTGCGCAGCCGGGCCGACCTGGTCCGGGCGCTGGGCGGCGACAACGCCACCAACCGGAGCAACGCCACCCCGAAGGTGATCGTCGTGGACGGCACCGTCGACGGGTTCGCCGCCGACGACGGCCACCTGCTCGGCTGCGCCGACCTGGCCGACCCGGAGTACAGCCTGCCCGCCTACCTGGCCGCGTACGACCCGGCGGTGTGGGGCATGGTGCCGCCGACCGGGGCGCTGGAGGCCGCCCGGGTGCGGTCGGTGGCCAACCAGACCCGGCAGACGCAGATCAACGTCGGCCCCAACACCACCATCGTCGGCCGGCGCGGGGCGGTCCTCACCGGGCTGACCCTGATGATCGACGGGGCCAGCAACGTCATCGTCCGCAACCTGACCTTCGACGACGCCCGGGACTGCTTCCCGGCGTGGTCGCCCACCGACGGCGCGACCGGCAACTGGAACTCCCAGTACGACCAGGTCTCGGTACGCCGCAGCGAGCACGTCTGGGTCGACCACAACACCTTCACCGACGGCGACAACCCGGACAGCGGGCAGCCGGTGTACTTCGGCCGGCCCTACCAGGTGCACGACGGGTCGCTGGACATCACGCACACCGCCAGCCTGGTGACCGCCTCGTACAACCGGTTCACCGGAAGGGACAAGCTGATGCTGATCGGCTCGTCCAACACGGTCGGGCCGGACGTGGGCCGGTTGAAGGTGACGCTGCACCACAACCTGTTCGACCGGGTGCTCCAGCGGCTGCCCCGGGTCCGGTTCGGCCAGGTCGACGTCTACAACAACTGGTACCGGCTGGCCGGCGACGACTTCGTGTACGCGATCGGGGTGGGTGTGCAGTCCGCCGCGTACGTGGAGAACAACTTCTTCACCCTCGGCGTCGGCATCGCCGCCGGTGACCTGCTGTACGGCTGGGGTGGCACCGCCGTCACCACCCGGGGCAACTGGGTGGACGCCGACCGCGCGCTGCCCCGCCCGGTCGACCTGGTGGCCGCCTACAACGCGACCCACGACCCGGACCTGGGCGGCGACGCCGGGTGGACGCCGACGCTGCGCGCGCCGCAGGCGGTGCCCGCGCCGCTGGTGCCGCTCGTGGTGGGGCCGTTCGCCGGGGCCGGTCGACTGCCGTTGTGAGCCGCCTCCGGTCGGGCCGCGCCTTCCCGGGTGCGGCCCGACCGCCCGGCGGGGTCACCTCGGCAGGGTGAGCACCTCCGCGCCCTCGGCGGTGATGGCGATGGTGTGTTCGCTGTGTGCCGTGCGGCAGCCGGTGGCGCTGCGCAGCGTCCAGCCGTCGGCGTCGGTGACGAGGGTGGCGGTGTCGGCCATGACCCACGGTTCCAGGGCCAGCAGCAGGCCGGGACGCAGCCGGTAGCCGCGACCGGGCCGGCCGGTGTTGGACACGTGCGGGTCCTGGTGCATGGTCGACCCGACGCCGTGCCCGCCGAACTCGGTGTTGATCGGGTATCCCGCCGCGTGCAGGACCGTGCCGATGGCGTGCGAGAGGTCGCCGACGCGTGCGCCCGGTCCGGCGGCGGCGATCCCGGCGCGCAGCGCCCGCTCGGTGGCGTCGATCAGCGCGACGCTCTCCGGGGGGCGGCTGTCGCCCACCAGGAAGCTGATCGCCGAGTCGGTGACCACGCCGCCGAGGGAGACGGCGAGGTCGAGGGAGAGCAGGTCGCCGTCGGCGAGGTGGTAGTCGTACGGCCGCCCGTGCAGCACCGCGTCGTTGACCGAGGTGCAGATGTAGTGGCCGAAGGGTCCCCGGCCGAAGGACGGCGCGTAGTCGACGTAGCAGGACGTCGCCCCGGCGTCGACGATCATGCGCTGCGCCCAGGCGTCGATCTCCAGCAGGTTGGTGCCGACCACGCTGCGGCTCTTGAGCGTCTGGAGGATCTCGGCGACCAGCGCGCCGGTGTCCCGTGCGCGCCGCACGTCGCTGGGGTTGAGGATCTCGATCATGCGGCGCCTTCCGTCGACCACCAATAAGTATCCCGGCCATGTTATCCCGGTACTAGAATCGCAGCCATGGTCAGGTTGCCGCTCACCCCCGCCGAGGTCGCCCGCGGGCAACGCCTCGGCGCCCTGCTGCGCCGCGCCCGGGGACAACGGTCGATGCTCGGCACCGCGCTGGCCGCCGGGCTGTCCCCGGAGACCCTGCGGAAGATCGAGTCCGGTCGGGTGGCCACCCCGGCGTTCCCGACCATCGCGGTGCTCGCCGACGTCCTCGGCCTCTCCCTCGACGCGGTCTGGTCGGAGATCAACCAGTCCGACGGCGGGATCGCCGTGCCCGACCCCGGCGAGCGGCTGGCCTCGTAGCCCCGCCGCCTCCCGGGCGCGCCGCCCCTGAGGGCACCCCACCCAGGGGTGGTGCTCGGCGGCGGGCCGGGACAGGGACAATGACCCGGGTACGGTCGGGCTGCCGACCCCGGACGACGATGATCAGCGGGAGGTGGACCCGGGTGGCCGGTGGACGCGACGTCGACGCGGACCGGCCCGACCCGACGGCCGGCACCGCACCGTATGTCGACCCGGCGGCGCGGGGCGGCACGTCCGAGGGCGGTGCGCCGTCGGCGTTCCGGGCCGCGCTGGCCGCCGATCCGGCCCAACTCTCCCCCGCCCGGGAGGCGCTGCGCGCGTGGCTCACCGGGGCCGGGGTCGACGAGGCGGACGTGGAGGTGGTGCTGATCGCCGTCGGGGAGGCGTGCGCCAACGCCATCGAGCACGGCTACCGGTTCGCGCCCGGGGCGAGCGTCACGGTGTCGGCCCGGCTGCGGGCCGAGCGGCTGGAGGTCGAGATCCGCGACACCGGCGGCTGGCGCGAGGGCCCGTCGCAGGGACGCGACCGGGGCCGGGGACGACTGATCATGGCGCGGTTGATGGACGAGGCACAGCTCGACGGCACCCCCGACGGGACAACGGTTCGCCTGGTCAAGCAGCTTTCCCGGCCAGCAGTGAGGCGGTCACATGCCCGACGACGGGGTCGGACCGACAGTGAAGATCGGCTATAAGTAGGCGATGGAGTTCCCGCCGTACCTCGCCACCATGCCGATGCACGCGATCACCGAGCTGCACGGCGAACCGGGCCTGCTGGCCCGGTTCCGGCTGGAGTTGCCGGCCTTCGCCACCGCCGACCGGGACCGGCTGACCGAAGCCCTCGACCTGGCCGCCGAGCTGCACCGCGACGACCGGCGGTCCCGCGAGCCGTACCTCAACCACCTGCTGCGGGTGGCGATCCGGATGATGCACCACTACCAGGTGCGCGACCCCGACGTGATCGTCGCCGGGCTGCTGCACGACGCGGTGGAGGACCATCCGGGCGAGCTGGCCGGCGCGGGGGCCGCCGACCCGACGGCGGCGGCGCTGGCCGCGCTGGCCGACCGGTTCGGCGCCCGGGTGGCCCGCCTGGTCGCCGCGGTCACCAACCCGGTGTACGACCCGGAGCGGGACCCGCACGTGCAGTACCGCGAGCACGTCGCGGCCAGCCTGGACCGGGAACCCTGGGCCCGGGTCATCAAGGTCTCCGACTTCACCGACAACGGTGTGGGCGTGGTCTACGCCGTCGGACCGAAGGTGGCCCGCTCGGCGGCGAAGTACCGGCCGCTGGTGCCGGTCTACCGGGAGTTGATCGCCCGGCCGGACACCCCGCTGTCGGCACCGGTGAAGCGGCACATCTTCGGCCAGCTCGACCTGGCCGAGGAACGGTTCAGCGCGATCCTCGACCGCCCCAACTGACCCCGCCCCCGCCGCGCCGCTGGCGGCGCGGACGCTCAGCGCAGCGCGCCGCCGGGCGGGACGGCCACCCCGCCGCCACCGAGGACGGCGTGCAGCCGGTGCCGCAGGTCGGGCAGCCGCTGCGGGGTGTCCCGCAGCAGCAGGCAGACCGGCTCCCGGGCGCCGGCCGCCACCCCGCCCACCACGTCGAGCAGCGTCCCGAGCTGACCGGGCGGCTCGTCGGCCAGCAGCAGTCCGGCGTCGGTCACCTCGAGGGTGAGCGGGCCGGCGTCGAGCCGGTCGGCCAGCACGTCGGCGAGCGCGTCCCAGTTGCGGCCGAAGTGGCCGGGCAGGTCGAGCGCGTCGGTGAGCGCGTCGAACAGCGCGGGGCGGGTACGGGTCGCCGCCCCGGCCACGGTGACCGACGGCGTCGGATGCCCCGACGGGCGGGCCTCGTCGGTCACCCGTAGCCAGCCCGGCTGGCGCTGTCCGGTCATGGTGCATCCTCCTGCTCGACGGGGCGGGCCGGCGGACCGGCCCGCCCCGGGTGGTCCTCGGTCAGATCCGGTAGAAGTTCGCGTAGTGGTCGGGGGAGAACCAGGTCGCCCCGCTGCTCTTGTTCACCACGATGCGGTACGCGTCCCGCGCCGCGCCGGAGACCCGCGGGTAGACGTCGTACTCGTAGTAGGTGGCGCCGGCGGGGAGCTGCCCCTCGTAGTTGTGGAACTGGCCGCCGGCGAAGTTCGACAGGCCGCCGCTCCAGGCGTACCAGCCCCGGCTGGTCGGGAATCCCTTGGCCGACCAGCCGGAGCGGGCGGTACGGGCGTCCGCGCAGCGGGACATCGTGCAGGAGCCGTAGACCGCCGCCGACGCGGAGTCGGTCAGCCTCGGGGTCACCACGGACGGCCCGACGAGCAGCGTCGCGACCAGGGCGGTCAGCAGCGCGAGGATGCCCGGCAGGCGGCGGGGCCGGGGGCGCGAGGTCGGGGCGGTGGCGGGGGTGACGGGGTTCGCGGGAGTGCTCAACGGGTCCTCCGGGTCGCGGGGGCCGACAGGAATGCATCGATCAGGATGGTTATCCCGATCAGCCACATTCTGGCGGGAGGCGAACCCCGCCGACCAGAGGTCAGCCTGGCAACCGTGGATGAACGCACCATGATCGGCACGCCACCGCCGGCTGAAATGCCCGGTGGACGCAGCCGGGACCGGGCGGCCCCGTCGGCCGCCCGGTCCCGGTCGGGTCAGCAGCCGATCCGGCTGGCGCCCAGGGCGACGTCGTCGTACCAGAGGGTGTCCGCGCCCTCGCCGTAGCTCTCCCAACCCAGCTTCAGGTCGGTCAGCCGGGGACGCCAGGTGCGGTTGTACCACTGTCCGTCGATGTCGTGGGTGGGCACCCCGTCGGCGGTCAGCCCGGTGACGGCGGTACCGTCGAGCCAGGTACGCAACTGCCCCTGGTTGCCGTCGACCATGAACTCCAGGCACGTCCAACGGCCGGTGGGCAGCGGCACGCTCAGCGCCACACCGGATGGGCTCTGCTCAGGCAGGGTCGCGTCGTCCGAGGCCCGGTTCCACTGCAACGCGCCGTTCTGGCCGCCCATCCGCAGGTCCTTGTTGCCGTCGGCGGCGTCGGTCATGGCCATCACGGTGACGTGCTGGGTCGGCAGTGCGGTGGTGTGGCGCAGCCAGATCCGGCCGTACCGGACGGTGCCCACCGCACTGAGATCCTTGGTGGAACGCACGAAGACGTGGTTGCAGTAGCCCTGCGCGCCGTCGATGCGCAGCGAGCGGCTGCCGCTGTGCGCGGTCGCCGTGTCCACCGCCGCCCGGCCCGTCCCCGAGCAGTCCGGGTTGACCACGCTCCAGTCGCCGGCCGGCGTGCTGCCGGTCTGGTTCTCGAAACCGTCGCAGAGCACCGCACCGGCACACCCGGCCGGCGGCGGGGTGGTCGGCGGCGGCGTCGTGGGGGGCGGCGTGGTCGGCGGCGGCGTCGTGGGCGGCGGGGTCGTGGGCGGCGGCGTCGTCGGGGGCGTGGTCGGCGGCGGGGTTGTGGGCGGCGGCGTGGTGGTCGGCGGCGGAGCCCCGTTGCACGGTACGCCGTTGAGCGCGAACCCGGTCGGCGCGCCGGCGCCCGAGGTGCTGGTGCCCTGAACGCCGAACTCGGTGGAACCGCCGGCCGGGACGCTGCCGTTCCAGGCGGCGTTGCGGGCGGTGACCGTCGTACCGGACTGGCTGACCGTGGCGTTCCAGCCGCCGGTGATCCGCTGCCCGCCCGGGTAGGACCAGGTGACGGTCCAACTGCTCAGGGCGGTGTCGCCCGGGGAGACCCGGACGTTGGCGGTGAAGCCGCCGGTCCACTCGTTGGGCTGGTAGTCGATCCGGCAGCCCTGGGCGGCCGAGGCGGTGCCGGCGAGCACGGTGGTGACGGCCGCCGCCACCGTGACGGTGGCGGCCACGGCGGCGGTGATACGGGTACGGGAGATCCTCACAGGGGTCCTTCCGGCTGGCCGTCGGTGTGGACCGACGGCGCGGGAGCAGTGACGTCGCTCGCGCGTCGACGCGCCGTGTCGGCACGTGGACAACAGCCCGGCTCAGGCCAAACAGCCGCCCGGCAACAGAGCGGCACCCGGACCCAATGTAGTGATGGTTGCCTATGGAAACAAGTGCGTCGTCGACTCAGCGGTGGGGCTCAGCCGGGATCAGTCCGCCTCGCCTGCCATGACGTGCTCCTCGGTGAAACGCACCCGACGCGATGGGGTGTCCAGAAGTCAGGCCGCCTTGAAGACGGTGTCGAGGTGCCACTCCAGGAACTCGGCGCGGGGTCGGTCACCGCGCCGTCCGGGCACACCGATCTGCGTGCCCGCCTTGGCATAGAACTGGTCCCCGTTGCCGAACTCGCTGCGCAGCCGAGGGCTGACCAGCAATCGGTACTTCGGATCCACGCCGAGGTAGCCCTTGTCGAACAGGATGTGGACGTCCGACTTCAGCAGCAGTCCGTTGTCGATGCGGTGTTCTCCACCCACCGGCAAAGGCCGGATGTGCGCCGCCTGGAGGACCGGTCGAACCCGGTTACCCGTGATGGCACAGCGTCGGTCGTAGGCACCAAGCACCACAGCCTTGAACGACTGTTGGCCCAGACGCTGCGGCACCAGCCGGGGATCGCCGTACACCGGCCCGGGCCGGTGCCACGGTGCCGCCAGATCGATGTCGACCGTGGTGCCGATGAGCCGATGGACCAACACGTCGAAGTATCCACTGACCGAGGCGTCGGCCAGGTCATACGTCTTGCCCTGCACCACGTTGGAGGCGAAGCCGGGTGGCGGGTCGACGGTCGAATCGTCGGGGAAGAAGACCGCGTCCCGGACGAAGATGCCGCCGATGACCGGGTCTTCGTCGGGGCCGATCGGCTGTCGTCGGTAGCGTCCGACGCTGCGGCGCATGTCGTCGAGACTGGCAACACCGTTGGCCTCGCCGAACAGTTCCCACGCCTCCGAGATCCTCAACTGCGTGAATCCGCTGAAGAAGCCCCCACCGACCACCCGGTTGAGCGGGTGGTGAGCCTTGAAGAAGAACGGCTCACCTACGGTCAGTGCCCGGAATCCTCCACCCGACGGCCGCCAGAAGTTGACCTCGGTCAGGCCCGGACGCGCGGCCAGGAACCGATACCACTTCTCGTCTGTGACTCCGACGAACGCCTTCACATCGAACAGGATTCACCGGAGATGATCTCGCCACCACCGACCGAACGGCCACCTCCACTATCGGCAGCGCACCGGCCCCGACGAGCCGCCCGGCCGGTCGGTGGGCAGTCGGGCCGACCGGCCGGGTACGGGTCAGCGGGTGGTGGAGAGGCTGGCGCAGTCGGTCTCGTCGGGCAGCAGCGGGCGGAGGGTGACCGCCCAGCGCTTCCCGCCGGAGGTCCACGGGGTCGCCTCGTTGGCCTTGCCGGCGGTGGCGATCACCTGCTGCACGGCGGTGCCGGTGACCGTCACACAGCCCAGGTCGAGGCCCTCGCCGAGGCTGGCACCGGGCAGCGCCGGGCCGGGCCACTCCATCCTGGGCTGCTTCGCCGTCTCGGGGGTGGCGACCCAGGGCCGGGCCACCGCCGCGATGGCGGTCGGCTGGTACGGCTGCGTCGCCGCGCCCGCCGGGTCGGTCACCTTGTCGGCGAACGCCCGCAGCTTCTCGCGGGCGGCCTGCTGGGCGGCGGTCAGGCCGGCCTCGGGGCCGGTCGCCTCCCCCAGCGCGTAGACCTCCAGCTGCTCGGTGCCCACCGGCCCCCGGATGGTGAACCGGGTGGTGGCCACGTCGGTGATCTTCGGCGTGCCCACGTCGACGGAACTGCCCACCCCGGCGGCACGGGCCTGCTCGACCAGCTTGGCCACCTCGGCCGCGCTGACCGTGCGGACCTGCACGTTGGGCAACGCCGGCCCGGGATAGCTCAGGACGGTCGGCCCCTGGGTGATCACCCGACCGTCGCCGTACACGCTGACGGCCGGCAGCCGGGTCACGTTCGTCTCGGGCCGCACGAAGCCACCCGTGTAGTCGATCCGGAGCACCGGCACGTCAGCGGGAAAATTAGGCGCGGCATCCTCGGGTGCACCGGTCGACTCACCCTGCCCCGCGCAGGCAGCCGTGAGCAGGAGCAGCGGAACGACCGCCACCCACATGCCTCGAAAACTCGTCATACCGCTTGGACGCACCCGGGAACCGGACGGCTCCCACCAGTTTTCGGCAATTTCGGACATGAACCGCCCCCGCGTCCCACGATCCCCGGATGCCCACCCTGCGCCCGACGTGCGCGGGGAGAGGGCTCAGGGCTCGCGCATCCAGAGCTTCGGGTCGTTGACGAAGACGCCCTTGCCCTGGTGCCGCCAGATCACTCGCAGCGCTTCCAGCCGGACGTAGACCTGCTTCACCGTCGACGGGCTGACCTTGTGCAGCGCGGCAAGCTCCGTGATCGAGGGCAGCTTGTCCCCCGGCGTCAGCTTCTTCGCCCTGACGTTGGCGACGATCTCATCGGCGATGCGGATGTAGTCGGCGGTGATCGGCATGACTCCCCCTGCGTGGCACGCCAATTCGATCACGCAAGGACACCCTCCAACAACTCTATGTTTGACTCAGATGACTGGGACAGCTAAGTTGAGTGCTACCTCTCCCCTTGCGTGGCAACAAGGAAGAGGGCTTCCCCTGGTCGGGGCGGGTGTGTGTGCCCGTCCCGACCCCGTCCGGCTGCTCTGCTGTCGTACCGCCGAGGTGGGCTGCGACGGCCGGGCCGGCGGGTCGTCCGCAGCCGGCGGCGGACGACCCGCCCTCCAGCACCACCGAAAGGACCATTCCGCCCTCCCCCAGCACCGGAAAGGACCCCCGTGACCCAGGTGTACCGGGGTGGCCAGCCCTACGGGACCGGCCGCCCGGCGCTACTGACCCCGCACGAGGTACGCACCCACGAGTTCGCGCCGCGTCGACGCGGCGTCGACCCCGTCGAGGTACGCCGGTTCCAGTCCCGGCTGGCCGACCAGCTCGCGGCGCTGCACCAGGAGATCCGCGCTCTCGCCCGGGAGAACGACCGGCTCACGCGGGCCCTGCGCGACTGGCAGACCCGGCACGCGAGGAACTGCCCGCCCACGAACGGCGGGCACTGGTGAACGAGCGCCCCCGGCCCGGCGACCTGCTGATCGTCGACCGGGCCGCCTCGGTGCAGTTCGCCGGGGAGCGTGCCCTGCGGCTGCGGGTGGTGTCGGTGTCCGACCGGCCGACCTACGACGGGTGGGTGTGGCTGACCGGCTACGTGCTCGACCGGCGCGGCGAGGCGACCGCCAGGCGGGAGGTCTTCGTCCGGCTCGCCGGCCTGCGGCCCGCCGCCACGACGCCATCGCCCCGCGCCGGTCGACGCACCGCCGGCCCACCGGGCGTCGACAGGCGCGCCGACCGCCAGGCGGCCGGGCCCGACGGGGCCCGTCGGTGAGGGCGGGTCTCCGGCGGGCGCTCCCCGGGCGGCATCCGGCGGTCAGGCGTCGGCCGCGTCTTCGGCAGGATGCCGTTCCGGCTGACCCTGGCGGGCGCGCAGGAACGGGCCGAGGCCCGTTCCGTCCTCGGTGGCCAGGAAAGCGCCGCGTGCGGTCAACAGCGTCTCGTCGGCGTGCGCCATGCAGCCCCACGCCGTGTCGCCCCACGAGTCGGCGAGCTTGACCTCGGCCGGCTCGGTGCAGGGCTCGCCGCGCCGGCCGCCGATCTGGCAGCGGGCGGGTGCGCCACCCCGGCGGCCGACCGCCTCGGCGGCCTCCCGGATCAGCGAGAACCGCGCCTCGCCGCCCGCCTGCGGGTCGCGCTCCTGCTGCGGTACGGCCTGCCGCTGCCCGAAGGCGACCACGTTGCCGTCGGGGTCGGTGACCCGGCACTCACCACCCGGCGCGTGTTCCGGGTAGCCGGCCTTCTGCACGGGGTGCCCGGCGGCGGCGAGCCGCTCGGCGGTCGCCGTCAGGTCGTCGACGCACAGGTAGACGAGCAGGGGCAACTCGACGGTGACCAGGCGGGGGGTGACCGCCGCCAGCAGCAGCGTCAACTCCCCGCACCGCAGGTACGACCAGCGCGATCCACCGTCGCCGCCGGCCCGGATCTCGGTGTAGCCGAAGATCTCGTAGAACCGTCGGGCCGCGTCGGCGTCCGCCACGTACAGCACCGGCACCTGCGCCCGTACACCATTTTGCACGGCGTCACTCTAGCCACCGATGATCGGGGATTCACGTTGTGCAGATCGGGGGTTCTCCGCCCGTCCGGTCGGCCCCGGTCAGCCGGCCAGGGTGGCGTACCGGCCGGCGCGGGCCAGCAGCGTCTCGTGGGTGCCGGACTCGACGATCCGGCCGTGGTCGAGGACCGCGATCTGGTCGGCGTGGCGCACCGTGGAGAGCCGGTGCGCGATGGTGATCACCGTCCGCCCCTCGGCGAGGGTGTCGAAGGCCCGTTGCACGGCGCGCTCGGTCTCGGTGTCCAGCGCGCTGGTCGCCTCGTCGAGCACCAGCACCCGGGGGTCGCGCAGCAGCGTACGGGCGATCGCCAGGCGCTGCTTCTCGCCGCCGGAGAAGCGGTGGCCCCGGGAGCCGACGACCGTGTCGTACCCGTCGGGGAGGGCGGCGATGAGATCGTGGATCTGCGCGGCGCGGGCGGCGTCCTCAAGCTGGGCGTCGGTGGCGTCGGGGCGCGCGTACCGCAGGTTCTCCCGGATGGTGGTGTGCAGCAGGTAGGTCTCCTGGCTGACCACGCCCACGACGGCGGCCAGGTCGGTCAGTCGCAGGTCGCGCAGGTCGACGCCGTCGATGGTGATCCGACCGGCGTCGGGGTCGTGCAGCCGGCTGACCAGGGCGACGAGGGTGCTCTTGCCGGAGCCGGTCTCGCCGACCAGGGCGAGGCTGCTGCCGGCCGGGACGTCCAGGGTGATGCCGGCGACCGCGGCGGTGTCGCTGCCCGGGTAGCTGAAGGTGACGTCCTCGACGCGCAGGTGCCCGCGCACCCGGGCCGGGTCGATGGTCACCGGCCGGGCCGGGTCGTCCACCTCCACCGGCAGGTCGAGGTACTCGAAGATCCGGGCGAACAGCGCCAGCGAGGCGGTCAGGGTGACGCCCACGTTGAGCAGCCCCATCAGCGGCCGGAACAGGCCGCCCTGGAGGGCGGTGAAGGCGACCAGGGTGCCGATGCTGAGCGTGCCGGCGGTGCCGGGCAGGCCCGCGCCGAGGTAGATCACCGCCGGGATGGCGGCGAAGATGATCGTCATGGTGGCCATCCGCCACCGGCCGGCCAGCTCCGAGCGTAGCTCCAGGTCGACCAGGCGGGCCGACGAGGTGGTGAACCGGTCGATCAGCGCGCCGCCCGCACCGAGGGTCTTGCTGAGCTGTACGCCGCTGATCGACAGCCCCTCCTCGATGGTGACGTTGAGGTCGGCCAGTTCCCGCTGGCGCTGGGCGGTGATCTCGCGGCGCATCGCGGCGACCCGGCGGGTGAGCCAGATGGCCGGCGGCAGCACCACCAGCGAGACGAGGGTGAGCCGCCAGGACAGCGCCACCATGGCGACCAGCGTGGCCACCACGGTGGTCAGGTTGGACGCGATCGAGGTGGCGGTGGAGGTGACGACGGTCTGCATGCCGCCGATGTCGTTGGTGATCCGCGACTGCACCTCGCCGGTGCGGGTGCGGGTGAAGAAGCCGATCGACTGCCGGTGCAGGTGGGCGAAGACGTCGGTGCGCAGCCGGTGCATCACCAGCTGCCCGACCCGGGTGGAGATCCAGGTCTGCGCCACGCCGAGCACGGCGGTCACCGCAGCGACGGCGATCATGCCGACGACCAGCCAGACCAGCAGGGTCAGGTCGCGTTCCGGCAACGCCCGGTCGATCACCGCCCGCAGCAGGAACGGCGAGGCCATCGCGACGATCGACGACACCACGATGATCGCGGTGACCACGGCCAACTGCCCACGGTACGCGGTGAACAGCCGGCCGATGCGGCGCAGCGAGACGGCACGGGCCTGGGACTTCTCGGCGGCACTGACGGTCCGGGGGGCGCCGCCGCGGCCCTCCCGGTGGGTTGGCGTGGTGTCCAAGGGGGTCCTTCTTCCGTTCGGGGGATATTTGCTGAGGTTACCTCATCATGAGGGAGCAACAGCGAATCCTGCTACCGTATTCCGGTGACCGGTGCGCCATCCGACCCGCCAGCCGATCCGTCCGCACGCTGCGCCGGGCCGCCGACCGACCCGGCCGAGGAGAGCCTGGCCGAACTGTTCTGGGCGGTGGCCCGGCAACTGCGACGCCAGTCCCGACGTACCCTCGAACCCTGGGACGTCAACCCCGGGCACGCCCGCGCCCTCGCGGTGCTCACCCGGCACGGCGCGATGCGGCTCAGCGCGCTCGCCGAGCACCTGCACATCGCGCCCCGCTCCACCACCGAGGTCGTCGACGGCCTCCAGGAACGCGGGCTCGTCGCGCGCCACCCCGACCCGGCCGACCGGCGGGCGACCCTGGTCGCGCCGACCGACGAGGGTACGCGGGTCGGCGCGGCCATCCGGACGGCCCGCGCGGCCGAGGCGGAACGCTTCTTCGGTCACCTCTCCCCCGCCGACCACGCCGACCTCACCCGCATCCTGCGCACCCTGCGCGACTGACTCCCACCATCCGCGCAGCCCACCGGCCCCGCGCGGTCGGCGATTCGATCATGGGACCGCGCTGGGCGTAGGGGGTCGGGGGCGGGGTATGCGCGGTCGGTGCGGGTGGTGGTGGTCGGTGCGGGGTTCTCCGGGCTCGCCGCGGCCGCGGCGTTGTGCCGGGGCGGGGCGCGGGTGGTGGTGCTGGAGGCCCGGGAACGGGTCGGGGGGCGGGTGGCGACCCGGCGGTTGGCCGACGGCACCGCGCTGGACCTGGGCGCGCAGTGGATCGGCCCCACCCAGGACCGGATGGCCGCCCTGGTGGCCGAGCACGGGCTGACCACGTTCCCGTCGGCCGCGCAGGGCCGGCCGGTGGTGCGCTGGAACGGGCGGCTGCGGGAGACACCGCCGGAGTCGGTCCGGCAGACGGTGGATCTGCTGGACGACCTCGCCGCCGGGGTGGACCCGGCGGCACCGTGGCGGGCGGCGCGGGCGGACGAGTGGGACCGGCTCACCCTCGGCGGCTGGTTGAGCACCGCCGCGCCCGATCCGGTGACCGCCCGGTACGTGGGTCGGCTGATCGCCGGCGGGTTGCTGGCGGTCGACCCGGACGAGGTGTCGCTGTTGCAGGTGCTGTTCTACCTGCGCAGCGGCGGCGGGAGCGGATTGCTGCTGGGGATGGCCGGGGGCGCCCAGCAGGATCGGCTGGTGGGTGGGCCGGCCCTGCTGGCGGAGCGGATGGCGGCGGCGCTGCCTCCGGGGACGGTACGGTCCGCAGCGCCGGTACGGGCGGTCCACCAGGACGGTCACGGGGTGGTGGCGTACACCGACGAGGGGGCGTACCGGGCGGAGGCCGCGGTGGTGGCGGTGGCCCCGGCGCTGGCGGGCCGGATCGCGTACGCACCGGCGCTGCCGGCCCTGCGCGACGCGTTGACCCAGCGGATGCCGATGGGCTCGGCGTTGAAGCTGCACGCGGTCTACCCGACGCCGTTCTGGCGGGCCGACGGGTGTTCCGGGGTGACCACGTCGGCCGACGGGCCGCTGACCGAGACGGTGGACAACTCGACGCCGGGTTCGCCGCGCGGGGTGCTGACCGCGTTCAGCTACGGCCGGCAGGCCCGGGAGCTGCGCCGGCTGTCGCCGGGGCGGCGACGGGCCGAGGTGCTGGCCGCGCTGGTGGAGCTGGTCGGTCCGGCCGCCGCCAGGCCCGACGACCTCGTCGAACACGACTGGTCGGCCGACGAGTGGACCCGGGGCTGCTTCTGCGGGGCGCTGACCCCCGGTTCGTGGCGGGACCACGGTCCCGAGCTGCGCCGACCGGTGGGGCGGGTGCACTGGGCGGGCACCGAGACGGCGACCCGGTGGGCCGGTTACCTGGAGGGCGCGGTGCTGGCCGGCGAGCGGGCGGCGGCCGAGGTCCTCGCCGATCCCGCCGCCTGACGGCACCCGCCCACCCATTGATAGATAATCTTGATTCTATCTATTGAAAACTATCTCCGGCCGTGACCTAATACCTGACAGTTCCTTTCGTCGCTCCCGCCGTAACCACGCGGCATCTCCCAGGGAGGAAAGATGAACCGTCTCCGTGCGGTCACGGGCACGCTGCTGGCGACCGCCACCATGGTCGCCGCCGCCACCCTCGGCGTCGTCACCCCGGCCGCCGCCGCCCCGGCCGGCCTGCCCGGCATGGACGTCTCCAGCTACCAGGGCAACGTCAACTGGTCCGCCGCCTGGAACAACGGTGCCCGGTTCGCCTACGTGAAGGCCACCGAGGGCACCTACTACACGAACCCGTACTTCGCCCAGCAGTACAACGGGTCGTACTCCGTCGGGATGATCCGGGGTTCGTACCACTTCGCCCGGCCGGACACCACGACCGGCGCCACCCAGGCCAACTACTTCGTCGACCACGGCGGCGGCTGGTCGAAGGACGGCCGGACGCTGCCCGGCGCGCTCGACATCGAGTACAACCCCTACGGCGCGACCTGCTACGGGCTGAGCCAGAGCGCGATGCGCACCTGGATCGCCTCCTTCGTCAACCAGTACTACGCCCGCACCGGGCGCTGGGCGACGATCTACACCACCACCGACTGGTGGACCACCTGCACCGGCAACTACAGCGGCTTCGCCGCCACCAACCCGCTCTGGCTCGCCCGCTACGCCGGCACGGTGGGCACGCTGCCGGCCGGCTGGGCCACGTACTCCTTCTGGCAGTGGGCCTCGTCGGGCACCTTCCCGGGCGACCAGAACGTCTGGAACGGCACCCTCGACCGGCTCCGGGTGCTGGCCTGCAACGGCCCGTGCTGACCCCGCCCACCCCCGGAGCACCCGAGGAGCCCGCCATGTCCGTACCCGTGTCCCGGCGCAGCGTGCTGCGCGGCGCGGTCCTGCTCGGCACCGCCGGGGCGCTCGCGCCGACCCCGTTCGGCGGACCCGCCGCCGGCGCCGCCCCACCGACCACCGGCAGCACCCCGACCACCGCCCTCGGCCGGGTCGACCAGCCGGTGATCGCCAACTGTGCCACCTGGGGGGCCCGGCCGCCGTCGTCGCCGGTGAGCGTGGTCGAGAACCGACCCAACAAGATCATCGTGCACCACACGGCGTTCCCGAACTCGACGGACTACAGCCTGGCCCACGCGTACGCCAACTCGCGGGAGATCCAGAACCTGCACATGGACGGCAACGGCTGGCTGGACTCCGGGCAGCACTTCACCAACAGCCGGGGCGGCCAGCTCACCGAGGGCCGGCACGGCAGCCTGTACGCGCTGCTGCACGGCCAGACGATGGTGCAGGGCGCGCACTGCGTGGGGCAGAACAGCCAGGCCATCGGGATCGAGAACGACGGGATCTACGTCGACGTGCAGCCGCCGCAGGCACTCTGGGACAGCCTGGTGGTGTTCTGCGCGTTCACCTGCCAGCAGTACGGCATCCCGGCCAGCCAGATCTACGGCCACAAGGACTTCGCCAGCACCCAGTGCCCCGGCCTGCTGCACGACCGGCTGCCCGAACTACGCTCCGCCGTCGCCGCTCGACTTGGTTGATTGCTTATATAAGTGATGCCTGATACAAAGGGGACCGTGCACGCCTTCGACGTCCTCGGCGACCCGGTACGCCGGCGCATCCTCGAACTGCTCGCGCAGGGCGAGCGGAGCGCCGGTGGGGTCTGCGCGGTCATCCAGGAGGAGTTCGGGATCACCCAGCCCGCCGTCTCGCAACACCTCAAGGTGTTGCGAGACAACGGGTTCGCCACGGTCCGCCCGCAGGGCGCCCGTCGGCTCTACGCGGTCGATCCCGCCCCACTGCGGGAGGTCGACCAGTGGCTGGAGGGGTTCCGCCGGTTCTGGACGCCGGCCCTGGACGCCCTGGCCACCGAGATCGCCCGGGGTCGACGCGAACGGCGGGCGCACACCACGACGGACGACCCGACCGAACACCGGAGCACCTCATGATCGAGACCAGCCACCAGATCAGCGCCGTACGACGCACCGTGGGCAGCCGCACCCTCGAAGCGGGTGAGGCACGTGTGCTGACCATCAGCCAGACGTACCCGACGACGCTGGACGACCTCTGGGACGCCTGCACCAGCATCGAACGCATCCCGCGCTGGTTCCTGCCGGTCTCCGGCGACCTGCGACTGCACGGCCGCTACCAGTTCGAGGGCAACGCCGGTGGCGTGGTGCAACGCTGCGACCCGCCGAAGAGCTTCGCCGCCACCTGGGAGATGGGCGACGAGATCAGCTGGATCGAGGTGCACCTGACCCCGGAGGGCGACGAGCGGACCCGGTTCACCCTGGAACACGTCGCCCACGTCGACGACGTCCGGTGGACCGAGTACGGCCCCGGCGCGGTCGGCGTCGGCTGGGACTCGGGCCTGCTCGGCCTGGCCAGCCACCTCGACGCCGACGGTGGGGGCGTCACCCCCGACCAGGCCGCCGAGTGGATCGGCTCGGAGGACGGGCGACGCTTCATGACGCTCAGCGGCGAGGCGTGGGCCGAGGCCGACATCGCCGGCGGCACCGAACCGCAGGCCGCGCGGGCCGCCGCCGCCCGGACCATCGCCGCGTACACCGGCGCGTCGCCGGCCTGACCCCGGCACCCGCACCGGGCCCGGCGAGAAACCCGGGCGCGGGTTGTCGGTGCCGGCAGCGACACTGGGCGGCATGTCGATGCGCCGCGCCGAAGACGTCCTCGCCCTGCACCGCGCCGGGCACCCGGTGCGCTACCTCTGCTTCTGGGGGCACCGGCCACAGCGGGACGGCACCGTCGGCCGCGGCTGCCTGAGCCAGTGGTGGCCGGCGTCGTTCACCGTCGACGGGCGGCACTTCCCCACCGCCGAACACTGGATGATGTGGCGCAAGGCGCTGCTCTTCGACGACGTCGAGGCCGGTGAGCGGGTGCTCGCCGCCGGTCACCCGCAGCAGGCCAAGGCGGTCGGCCGCCAGGTCCGCCGGTTCGACCCGGCGGTGTGGGAGGCCGAGCGGCACGCCGTCGTGCTGGCCGGCAGCCTGGCCAAGTTCGGCCAGCACGCCGACCTGCGGGCGTACCTGCTGGGCACCGGTGACCGGGTGCTGGTGGAGGCGAGCCCGGTCGACCGGGTGTGGGGGGTCGGGCTGGCCCCCGACGACCCGCGCGCCGAGGACCCGGCCCGCTGGCGTGGGCTCAACCTGCTCGGCTTCGCCCTGATGGAGGCCCGCGAGATCCTGCGCGACGGCGGGCCGCCCGGCCCCGGGCCGACGGCGGACCTGCCCTGAGCCGGGCGGCCCGGGGGCGGTAACGTGCGGCGGCATGACCGTCCTGCCGTACGCGCACTGTCACTACTGCGGGGCGGCCTATCCGCCGGACGCCGGCTGGCCCCGGCTCTGCGCGACCTGCGGCCAGACGGTGTGGCGCAACCCCACCCCGGTCGCGGTGGCGCTGCTGCCGGTACGGACCGACGCCGGGCTCGGCCTGGTGGTGGTGCGCCGGGACATCGAACCGGCCCGGGGCCAGCTCGCCCTGCCCGGCGGGTTCGTCGAGTACGGCGAGGAGTGGTCCGAGGCGTTGGTGCGGGAGCTGCGTGAGGAGACGGGGCTGGTCGACGAGGCGCAGCGGGCCCGGCTGTTCGCGGTGTACGGCGCCCCGCACGGCGGCACCATGATGATCTTCGGGGTGCTGCCGGAGCGGCCGGCCGCACAGCTCCCCCCGTCGACGCCGACCGAGGAGGCCACCGAGTGGCTGGTCCTCACCGAGCCGGTCGAGCTGGCCTTCTCCACCCACACCCGGGTGCTGGCCGACTTCCTCGCCGGCCGGCACTGACCCCGCCACGTCCGGCCGGCGAGGACCTCACCCGCCGGGCCCGCCGGAGGTGCCGGGTCAGACCCGGGCGGGCTGCGGGGCGAACGGGACGCTCGGCGTCGGGTCGGGGGCCGGCTCACCAGCGGGGTGCCGCCACAGCCCCCGGGCCCGCAGGATCGGCAGCACCCCCTCGCCGAACCAGTACGCCTCCTCCAGGTGCGGGTGGCCGGAGAGGATGAACTCGTCGATGCCGAGCGCGTGGTACTCGGCGATCCGGTCGGCGACCTCGGTGTGGCTGCCCACCAGGGCGGTGCCGGCCCCGCCCCGGACCAGCCCCACCCCGGCCCAGAGGTTCGGGGCGACCTCCAGCCCGTCGCGGCTGCCGCCGTGCAGGGCCAGCATCCGGCGCTGCCCCTCGGACTCGCTGCGCCGCAGCCCCTCCTGGGCGGCCCGGATGTCGGCCTCGTCGATGCCGTCGAGCAGTCGGCCGGCCTGCGCCCAGGCCTGATCGGCGGTGTCCCGGGCGATGACGTGCAACCGGATGCCGAAGCGCGGCGTCCGGCCGGTGTCGGCCGCGAGGGCGCGGATGTGGTCGAGTTTGCCGGCCACCTGGGCGGGCGGCTCGCCCCAGGTCAGGTAGACGTCGGCGTGCCGGGCGGCGACCGGGCCGGCGGCGGTGGACGAGCCGCCGAAGTAGACCGGCGGCACCGGGTCGGGCAGCCGGGTCAGCCGGGCGCCCTCGACGCGCAGGTGCTCCCCGGCGTGGTCGACGGTGTCGCCCCGCCACAGTGACCGCACGACGTGCAGGAACTCGTCGGTGCGGGCGTACCGGGCGTCCTTGTCGAGGAAGTCGCCGTAGGCGCGCTGCTCGGCGGACTCACCGCCGGTGACCACGTTGAGCAGCAGCCGGCCGCCGGAAAGCCGCTGGAAGGTGGCGGCCATCTGGGCGGCGAGGGTGGGTGAGAGCAGCCCGGGGCGGAACGCGACCAGGAACCTCAGCCGTTCGGTGACCTCGGCCAGCATCGCGGTGGCCAGCCAGGCGTCCTCGCACCACGCCCCGGTCGGGGTGAGCGCACCGACGAAGCCGAGCTGCTCGGCGCTGCGGGCGATCTGCCCGAGGTAGGCGACGGTGGCGGGGCGGGCCCCACCGGCGGTGCCGACCGCGACGCCGTGGCCGCCGCCGACGATGTCGCGGCTGTCGCCGTAGGTGGGCAGGAACCAGTGGAAGGTCAGCGACATCGGGGGTCCTCCTGAGGGATGGGACGACGACCACGACAGGCTACCCATAAATCCTATCGGCTTGGTAGGTTACTGCGCGCCGCCGACCTCCGGCGTCGCGAGCCCCATCGTCCACTCCCGAGGAGCCGACATGCCCACCCCGCCGAGGAGCCTGCGCCGGCTGACCACCGCCCTGTTCACCGCCCTGTCCCTGGTTGCCGTCGGCGGGGTCACCGGCTGCGCCGACGACGCCGACGCGCGGGCCGGCGACGGCCCACTGCGCATCGGCTACCAGCGCTTCGGCGGGCTGAGCCTGGTCAAGGCCCGCAACGCCGCACCCGACGCGCAGTGGTCGCTGTTCGAGAGCGGCCCGGCCCTGACCGAGGCGCTCAAGGCCGGCGCGATCGACATCGGGCAGGTCGGCGAGGCGCCCCCGGTCTTCGCCGCCGCCGCGAAGATCCCCTTCTCGGTGATCGGCACCTCGGCCCCGATCCCGCAGGGCGAGGCGGTGCTGGTCAAGCAGAGCAGCGGCCTGAAGACCTTCGCCGACCTGCGCGGCCGGACGGTGGCGCTGAACAAGGGCAGCAACGTGCACTGGCTGCTGGTCCGGCTGCTGGCGGCGAACAACATGACGTTGAAGGACATCACCGTCAAGTACCTCAAGCCGGCCGAGGGGCGGCCCGCGTTCGACAACGGCCAGATCGACGCCTGGATCATCTGGGACCCGTACTTCGCCCTCGCCGAGCAGCCCGGGGTGCGGGTACTCGCCGACGCCACCGGCCTGGCCGGCAACCGGGAGTACGTGCTGGCCTCCCCCGAGGTGGTCCGGGACCGCACCGACGACGTCCGCGACTTCCTCACCGCGTACCGGAAGGTCACCGACTGGGGGATCGCCAACCCGGCCGAACGCGCCACCGTGCTCGCCCCCGAACTGAAGATCCCGCTGGACGTCACCACCCGGGCGCTGGCCCGCAGCGCCCGACCGTTGGCCCCGGTCACCCCCGCCGTCGGCGCGGAACTCCAGGCCATCGCGGACGGCTTCACCGCCCTCGACCTCGTCCCCGGCCCGGTCGACATCGCCGGCCGGGTGGACGACCGGTTCAGCGCGGTGTTCCAGTGAGCACCACCGTGGTGGTCACCACGCCGCCGACCGCCGTGGCGGCCCCGCCGGACGCCGGGCCGCGACGGCGGACCGGCGGGCGCTGGCGACGACTGGTCAGCCCGGTCCTGCTGGTCGCCGGATGGGAGGCCGCCGCCCGCGCCGGGCTGCTCGCCCCGGACAAGCTGCCCGCACCGAGCCGGGTGCTCGCCACCGGCGTACGGCTGTCCGCCGACGGAACCCTCGGCGTCCACCTGCTCGACTCGCTCACCCGGGCCGGCGTCGGGCTGCTCCTCGGCGGGCTGCTGGCGCTGGTGCTCGGCGCCGCCGCCGGCCTGCTCCGGCTCGGCGACGACCTGGTCGACCCGCCGGTGCAGATGGCCCGGATGCTGCCCCACCTGGGGCTCGTCCCGCTGCTGATCATCTGGGTGGGGATCGGCGAGTCGTTGAAGATCACCCTGGTCGCGCTCGGCGTGTTCTTCCCGATCTACTTCAACACCTACGCCGGCATCCGGGACATCGACGAACGACTCGTCGAGGCGGCCCGCGCCTGCGGCCTCGGGCCCGCCGCCCGACTGCGGCACGTGGTGCTGCCCGGGGCGTTGCCGTCGCTGTTCCTCGGGCTGCGGCTGGCGATCGGGGCGGCCTGGCTCAGCCTCGTCGTCGGCGAACAGGTCAACGCCCAGACCGGCATCGGCTTCCTGATGATGGAGGCCCGCGAGTTCAGCCAGACCGACGTGGTGGTGCTCGGCCTGGTCGTCTACGCGCTGCTCGGGCTGCTGTCCGACCTCGCCCTGCGGATGCTGGAGAGGAGGACCCTGACATGGCGACGCGGCCTGCGCGCGACCTGACCGACGAGGCCACCGCCGGGACGGCGGTGCTCACCGCCCACGCGGTACGGCGGGCCTTCGACGGCCGGCCGGTGCTCGCGGGGGTCGACCTGAGCATCGCCGCCGGTGAGGTGGTGGCGCTGCTCGGCGGCAGCGGCTCCGGCAAGAGCACCCTGCTGCGGGTCCTCGCCGGCCTCGACGCCGACGCCACCGGCGGGACCCGGCTGCGCGGCACCGCAGCCGTGGTCTTCCAGGAACACCGGCTGCTGCCCTGGAAACGGGTCGGCGACAACGTCGCGCTGGGACTGACCGGCCCCGACGTGCGCGCCCGGGTGGACCGGGCACTGACCGAGGTGGGGTTGGCCGACCGCCGTCGGGCCTGGCCGGCGGAACTCTCCGGCGGCCAGGCGCAGCGGGTCGCGGTGGCCCGCGCGCTCGTCCGCGAGCCGGACCTGCTGCTGCTCGACGAGCCGTTCGGGGCGCTCGACGCGCTGACCCGGCTACGGATGCAGTCCCTGCTGCGGCGGCTGCGCGCCGAGCACGGCTTCGCCGCCCTGCTGGTCACCCACGACGTCGAGGAGGCGCTGCTGCTCGCCGACCGCATCCTGCTGCTCGACGGGGGCGTCATCGCCGAGGAGATCACCGTCGACCTGGACCCCGCCGGGCGCGCCGCCGACCGCCCCGCCCGCTCCCCCGAGCAGCCCGCCTTCGGCGCGTTGCGTCGCCGGCTGCTCGACCGCCTCGGCGTACCCGCCGTCTGACCCCGGAGAAGACGATGACCCGCTGGACACCCGACCCGAGTTTCTACCCCTCCCCGCGCGAGGCGGCCGTCGCGCCCGCCGAGAAGCTGGCCTACGTCGCGGCGTTCGACCGTACGGCGCAACGGCCCGACGCGATCGTCGTGCTCGACACCGATCCCGAGTCCGCCGACTACGGCCAGGTGGTGGGCTGGACCGACCTGCCGCACACCGGCGACGAACTGCACCACTTCGGGTGGAACGCGTGCAGCAGCGCGCTCTGCCCGACCGCTCCCCACCCGCACGTCGAGCGGCGCTACCTGATCGTGCCGGGGCTGCGGTCGTCGCGCACCCACGTGTTCGACACCCGGCCGGACCCGCGCGCCCCGCACCTGGTCAAGGTGATCGGCGCGGAGGAACTGGCCGAGAAGGCCGGCTACTCCCGCCCGCACACCGTGCACTGCGGCCCGGACGGCATCTACCTGTCGGCGCTCGGCGGCGTCGACGGTGCCGAGGGGCCCGGTGGCATCGCCGTGCTCGACCACACCACCTTCGCCGTCCGTGGTGCCTGGGAGGCCGACCGGGGCCCGCAGTTCCTGGCGTACGACGTGTGGTGGCACCTCACCCAGGACGTGCTGGTCACCAGCGAGTGGGGTACCCCGTCGATGATCGAGGACGGGATCGTCGGCGAGCTGCTGCTGGGCCGGAAGTACGGGCACGCGATCCACTTCTGGGACCTCGCCAAGCGCCGGCACGTGCAGCGGGTAGACCTCGGCGACCAGTACCAGATGCCGCTGGAGCTGCGCCCGGCGCACGACCCGACCCGGTCGTACGGCTTCGTCGGGGTGGTGATCAGCGTCGAGGACCTGTCGGCGTCGGTCTGGTTGTGGCACCGCGACGGCGACGGCGCGGACGCCCCGTGGGCGGTGACCCGGGTGATCGACATCCCCGCCGAGCCGGCCGACCCGGCGGACCTGCCGGACCTGCTCAAGCCGTTCGGCGCGGTGCCCCCGCTGGTCACCGACATCGACCTGTCGGTGGACGACCGGTTCCTCTACGTCTCCTGCTGGGGCACCGGAGAGCTGCGCCGGTACGACGTCAGCGACCCCTTCCACCCGGTGCTGGTCGGCTCGGTGCGGCTCGGCGGCATCGTGGCCCGCGCCGCCCACCCGGCCGCCCCGGACGAGCCGCTCGCCGGCGGCCCGCAGATGGTGGAGGTCAGCCGGGACGGCCGACGGGTCTACGTCAGCAACTCGCTCTACGGCTCCTGGGACGACCAGTTCTATCCCGACGGGGTCGGTGCCTGGCTGGCCAAGCTGGACGTCGACCCGGAACACGGCGGCCTCACCCCGGACGAGCGGTTCTTCCCGCAGGGCGAGCAGTTCCGGGGGCTGCGGGTGCACCAGACCCGGTTGCAGGGCGGCGACGCCAGCTCCGACTCGTACTGCTTCCCGTGACCGGGCGGACCCTGCTGGCGGTGGCGGCGCTCGGCGCGTTCCACGGGCTGAATCCGGCGATGGGCTGGCTCTTCGCGGTGGCCCGGGGGTTGCAGGAGCGCCGCCGGGCGGCGCTGCTGGCCGCGCTGCCTCCGGTCGCGGCGGGTCACCTGGCCTCGGTGGCGGTGGTCGCCGCGCTGGTCACCGCCACCCGGTCGGTCACCGCCAGCACCGCGCTGACGGTGGCCGGCGGGGCGGTGCTGGTCGGGTTCGGGCTGTGGCGGCTGCTGTCGCAGCGGCACTTCCGCTGGGCCGGGATGCGGCTGTCGACGGCGCAGGTCGCCGGCTGGTCGTTCCTGATGTCGTCGGCGCACGGTGCCGGGCTGATGCTGCTGCCGGTGCTGCTGGCCGACCCGCCGACCGGCGGGCACGCCGGGCACCTGGCGGCGGCCCCGGCCGGCGCGCTCACCGGACTGGCCGCCGCCGGGGTGCACACCGTGGCGATGCTGGGCGTCGCGCTGACCGTGGCGCTGGTGGTGTACGGGGTGTTGGGCGTCGGGGTGCTGCGTCGGGCCTGGTTCAACGTGGACCGGCTGTGGGCCGGGGTGCTGGTGGCGGCGGGGGTGGTGACGCTGGCTGCGGCGATCTGACCGAATGGCCCCGGCCCGGGTCGACCAGTGGCTCTGCCCGGCGGGTAACTCCTACTGATTCAATAGGAGTTACCCGCCGAGCCGAAGGAGCCCCCGGTGTCCACCGTTGTGTCGTACGACGAGGCAGACCACGACGCCCGCCGGGCCCGGCAGTGGCTGGCCGGCCAGGCCCGGGACCCCGGGGTGTCCCGCGCCGAGCTGATCGCGCTGGGCACGGCGATGAGCGCCCTCGCCGCCGCCGACGACGGACGCGAGCCGGTCGCGCTCGCCGCCGAGCCGGTCGGGGTGGACCCGGGCATCGTCAAGCCGCTCGACCCCGCGCTGCTCACCCCGCTGGACGGCAACGCCGAGCTGCGCTGGGAGGCGATGGCCGGGCAGGGCTACGTGGTGCCGAACGACAGGTTCTTCGTCCGCAACCACACCCACACCCCGCGCATCGACGCCGGCACGTGGCGGCTGCGGCTGTACGGCGACGGCCTGCGCGATGCGCCGACCCGCGACGCCCCGGTCGAACTCGACTACGCCACCCTGCGGGCGCTGCCCGCCGTCGAGCTGCCCGCCCTGGTCGAGTGCGCCGGCAACGGGCGGCACTTCTTCGCCAGCCAGCAGGACACCCCGGTCTCCGGGGTGCAGTGGCGGCTCGGGGGCGTCGGGGTGGCCCGCTGGCGTGGGGTGCCGCTGGCCACCGTGCTGCGGCACGCGGGGCTGACCGCCGACGCGGTGGACGTGATGCCGGAGGGCCTGGACCCGCCGTACGTCACCGGGGGTGTCGACCTCGGCCGGGTCCGTCGCCCGCTGCCGATCGGCAAGGCCCTCGACGACGTGCTGCTCGCGTACGAGATGAACGGGGTGCCGCTGCCGGCGGACCACGGCTTCCCGGTCCGGGTGGTGGTGCCCGGCTGGATCGGCATCTCCTCGGTGAAGTGGGTCGGCGCGATCGAGGTCTCCACCACGCCGCTGTTCTCCCCGTGGAACACCGGCCTCTACCGGATGTTCGGCCCCGGCCAGCCGGCCGACGGTGGGCCGGCCGACACGCAGTCGGTCAAGAGCGCGTTCGAGTTGCCCTGGGACGCCCGGCTGCCGGCCGGCGTCGAGACCACGCTGACCGGCCGGTCCTGGTCCGGGGCCGGCCCGATCGACCGGGTGGAGGTCGACACGGGCGACGGGTGGCGGCCGGCCACCCTGGTCGGGGCGGACCGGGGCGGACCCTGGCAGCGGTGGTCGACGCGCTGGTGTCCGCCGGCCGCCGGCCGGTGGACGTTGCGGGCCCGCGCGGTGGACGTGACCGGTCGCGGCCAGCCCGACCGGGCCGGGGTCAACGACCTCGGGTACCTCTTCGACGGGGTGGTCCGGCATCCGGTGACGGCGCTCTGACCGGGGTGTCGGCCGCCCGGGTGCGACGGGCGGCCGGACCGCCCCGGCGCGACGGTCGCCGCCGCCGCGCCGGGGTGGGGTCGGGGTCCGGTCAGGCGCGGGCGCAGGTCGCCGTGCCGGTGGGACCGTTGCCGGTGCCCTGGAAACCGAACTCGGTGCTGGCCCCCGCACCGACGGTGCTGTTGTAGCTGACGTTGCGGAAGCTGACGGCGCCGGAGGTGCCGGTGTTCTGCGCGCTCCACGCGTTGGTGACGGTGGCCCCCGACGGCAGGGTCAGGTTGACCACCCACCCGTTGAGCCCGGCCGGGCCGGCGGTGACCTTGACGGTGGCCACGAAGCCGCCGGGCCAGGAGTTCAACGACACCGACGCGGTGCAGTCACCGTCACCGGGCGGCGGGGTCGTGGTCGGCGGCGGGGTGGTCGTGGGCGGCGGGGTCGTGGGCGGCGGGGTCGTGGTGGGCGGCGGCGGGGTGGTGGTCGGCGGCGGCGTGGTCGGCGGGACGGTGGTGCCGCCGGCGTTGAGCGCGTTCAGCGTGGAGGTGTACGCGGCCTTCTTGTTGCCGTTGCCGTCGAAGAGCAGCGGCGTGCCGCTGGCCCGCCAGGAGTCGGTGTCCCGGATGCCCCACACGGTGATGCCGGTGCAGCGGGAGATCGCCAGGCAGGCGCGGACGACGCGGGAGTAGCTGTCGGCCTGGGAGCTGCCGGAACCCTCGATGTCCAGCTCGGTGATCTGCACCTCGACGCCGAGGTTGACGAACCGCTGGAGGTTCGCCTGGTAGTCCGACGGCACCGGCGACTGGCTGTTGAAGTGCGACTGGAAGCCGACGCAGTCGATCGGCACACCCCGGGCCTTGAAGTCCTGGACCATGGCGTACACGCCGTTGCTCTTCGCGTTCTGCCCGTCGGTGTTGTAGTCGTTGTAGCAGAGCTTCGCGCCCGGGTCGGCGGCCCGGGCGGCCCGGAACGCCGCCTCGATCCAGTCGTTACCGGTGCGCTGGAGGTTCGAGTCACGACGCCCACCGCCGCCACCGTCGGCGAACGCCTCGTTCACCACGTCCCAGGCATAGATCTTGCCCCGGAAGTGGGTGGCGACCTGGGTGACGTGGTTGATCATCGCGCTGCGCAGCGCGGTGCCGGACATGTTCTGCGCCCAGCCCGGCTGCTGCTGGTGCCAGGCCAGCGCGTGACCGCGGACCCGCATCCCGTTGGCCTGGGCGTGGCTGACCAGCCGGTCGCCGCTGGAGTAGTTGAACTGGTTCTGGTTCGGCTCGGTGGCGTCCCACTTCATCTCGTTCTCGGCGGTCACCATGTTGAACTCGCGGTTCAGGATGCCGACGTAGACGGAGTCGGAGAGCTTGTTCACCGCCACCGCGGTGCCGAAGTAGCGGCCCGTCTCGGCGGCGGCGGCACCGAGGGTGGTGCCGGCGCTGGCGCTGGAGGCGAGGGCGACGGTGGTGCCGACGGCGACCACGCCGCTGGCGATCGAGACCAGGGCGGCACGCAGCCGTGCTGGTGTCCGACGCCCGCTGCCGCGGGCGGAGACATGGTTCATGGCAGACGCCTTTCCACAACGGTGAGGGGGTGCACCGCCCCGGCCTGTCGCCCGAGTGCGGTGACCGGCCCGGGGAGGCGGCATGGTCGCCCGGAGGCCACGCCAGCCTGTGCCGTCGCTCGACCGTCACCGCAGAGGTCGAGGGGTTACCCGCGTGACGCTATCGAAACATCTCCGAAAGTTCAACGAACGTCGATCCCCGATCGTCGCCGCGCGTGGTGCGCCCCCGGCCGGGACGGCCCCGACCAGCACAGGCAGCGCGGCCGGTCCGATGGCTCGACACGGCCTCGAAACCTTTCGACAGCGGCCGGCGGGCAGCGGCCCGACGGCGTGGCCGGCCGCCGCTCAGTCGGTCGCCGCGAGGTAGCCGCTGGCCTGCAGCGCGAACAGCTCCCGGTACGGCCCGTCGACGGCCATCAACGCGTCATGGTCGCCCTGCTGCACCAGCCGGCCACGGTCCATCACGAAGATCTGGTCGGCGTGCCGGACGTTGGCCAGCCGGTGGGTGATCAGCACGACCGTCCGGTCGGGCCGCCGCCGCAGATGCTGGAAAAGCGCGTGTTCGGCGCGGGCGTCGAGGGCGGCCGACGGCTCGTCGCAGATCAGCAGCCGGGCGGCCCGGTAGAGGCCCCGGGCCGCCACCAGCCGCTGCCACTGCCCGCCGGAGAGGTCGTGGCCGTTCTTGAACTCCCGGGCCAGCAGGGTGTCGTAGCCGAACGGCAGCCCGGCGATCATGTCGTGCGCGGCGGCCGACCGGGCGGCGTCCTCGACGGTGGGCCCGGCCGCGTCCGGGGACCGGTCGTACCGGCCGATGCGGATGTTCTGCGCGGCGGTGAACGGGAACTTCCACCACTCCTGGGTCATCACCGCCACCTGGGCGGCGGTCGACGCCGGGTCCAGGTCGGCCACGTCGACGCCGTCCCACCGGATCACCCCGCCGGTGGGCCGGTAGAGACCGGCGATCAGCTTGGCCAGGGTGGTCTTGCCGGAGCCGTTCTCCCCGACCAGCGCGACCACCTCGCCCCGCCGGACGGTGAGACTGACCTCGTCGACGGCCGGGGTGTCGGTGTCCGGGTAGCGCAGGCTCACCCGGTCCAGCTCGATGGTGTCGAAGCCGGTGGCGGGCCGCCCCGGCCCGGTGCCGGTCCGGCCCTCGGCGCGGTCGAGGAAGTCCCGGTAGTCCTGGTAGTAGAGGGCGTCCTCGTAGAGGTTGTTGGTGGCGAAGACGGCGAGGGCGAGGCTGCTGCGGGCCGACTGGAGGGCGAGCAACGCGGTCGCCGCCGCGGCCAGCGCGACCAGGCCGGCGAGCAGCAGCCCGCCGAGCACGGCGTAGACCGCGAAGGCGGCGATCCCGCCGATGGACATCCCGACGGCCCGGGTCCGGCTCTGCGCGCGGGCCAACCGCAGCAGCGCGGCCGTCTCGGCGCTCATCATCCGGCGGAACTCGGTGAGCAGGAAGTCGCGCATCTGGTAGGCCCGCACCTCGGCGGCGGTGTGCCGGTTGGCCATCAGGTTGGCCAGCATCCACATCCGGCGACGCCTGTTGATCCGGGCCAGCATGTCCAGGTACTGCCGGCGGGCCATCCTGACCGCGGTGACCGCCTCGGGCACCGCGGCGAGCAGCAGGCACGGCAGCAGCAACGGCTGGATCACGGTCACCGCGGCGGCGGTGGCCAGCACGCCCACCACCCCGGTGATCAGGTTGACCGTGTGGTCGACGATGGACGCCGCCTCGGCCGTGCCCCGGTCGCGGACCCGGTCCATCTCCTCGGCGAAGCCGGCGTCGTCGAAGGCGGCCAGCTCGACCGCCGTGGTGGTCTCGAACAGCCGCAGCTCCACCGCGTAGGTGATCTGCGGGATCAGCCGGGCCTGCGCCCAGCCTGCGGTGACGGTCAGGGTGCCCTTGACGGCCACCGCCGCCGCGGCCAGCACCAGCGCGGGCAGCGCGGCCCGGACCCGGTCCGGCGTCGGGCCGGCGGCGAACAACTCCCGCAGCACCCCGGTGGTGGCGAGCAGGCCCAGGGTGGTCATCACCCCGGCGGCGAGGTTCAGGCCGATCGCGGCGAGGGTGTCGCGCCGGCTGGTGGCCCAGGCCAACGCGACGGCCTCGCGCACCAGCCGGGGCAGCCGGCGGGCCACCGCACGGAAGCTGGTGTGCGCGAACGCGGTGGCGTGGTGCATCCAGGCGCCGTCGGCCAGCTCCGGCAGGTCGAGCCCGGCATCGGCGGCGGACTCGTCGGGCTCGTCCGCGCCGGCCGCACGGCGGGGTCCGGTCACCGTCGCCATGGTTCCTCCCGGGCCGAAAGGGGGCGGGGCACGGGCGAGCCTACTGTCAGCGACGACGGGCTGTCTCGCCGTGGCGGCGTGTCGTACACCTGTCGCATTGGCGTGTCGCGGGGCACGCCGCGCCACCCGCCGCGCCGGGTCGCGTCGCGTGGCCGCGCCCCGGGTGGCAGGCTGGGACGCGAACCGTCGGCGGCACCACGCGCCGACGACCGTCGTGAAGGAGAAGATCGACCCGATGGCTGCGAGTGTGACCACCACCGACGAATGGCAGGCGCTGCGCAAGCACGCCGAGACGATGCGCGGCACCCACCTGCGGGAGCTGTTCGCGGCCGACCGGCAACGGGGTGAGCGGCTCACCGGCGAGGTCGCCGACCTGCACGTCGACTACAGCAAGAACCTCGTCACCGACGAGACGGTCGGGCTGCTCACCGCGCTGGCCGGGCGGGTCGGGCTGACCGACCGGATCGCCGCCATGTTCGCCGGGGAGCACATCAACTCCACCGAGGACCGGGCCGTGCTGCACACCGCGCTGCGGCTGCCGCGCGACGCCGCGCTGACCGTGGACGGTCAGGACGTGGTCGCCGACGTGCACCGGATGCTGGACCGGATGGCCGCGTTCAGCGAGCGGGTCCGCTCCGGGCAGTGGCGCGGGCACACCGGCGAGCGGATCAGCACGGTGGTCAACATCGGCATCGGCGGCTCCGACCTCGGGCCGGTGATGGCGTACGAGGCGCTCAAGGCGTACCGGGACGGCGGGATCGCCTGCCGGTTCGTCTCCAACATCGACCCGACCGACATCCACGACAAGACCCACGACCTCGACCCGGCGACCACCCTGTTCGTCGTGGTGTCGAAGACCTTCTCCACGCAGGAGACGCTGGCCAACGCCGAGCAGGCCAAGACCTGGCTGCTGTCGGGCCTGGACGCCGACGACGACGCGGCGATCGCGAAGCACTTCGTGGCGGTGAGCACCAACGCGGGCCGGGTGGCCGACTTCGGCATCGACCCGGAGAACATGTTCGGCTTCTGGGACTGGGTGGGTGGCCGGTACTCGCTGCCGTCGGCGGTCGGGCTGGCGGTGATGCTGGCCGTCGGGCCGGACCGGTTCCGCGAGCTGCTGGCCGGCTACCACGCCGTCGACGAGCACTTCCGCACCACGCCGGTGGAGCGGAACCTGCCGGCGCTGCTGGGGCTGATCAACGTGTGGTACGTCGACTTCCTCGGCGCGCAGACCCACGCGGTGCTGCCGTACTCGCAGTACCTGCACCGGTTCCCGGCGTACCTGCAACAGCTCACCATGGAGAGCAACGGCAAGTCGGTGACCCTGGACGGCACGCCGGTCGACCACCCGACCGGGGAGATCTTCTGGGGCGAGCCGGGCACCAACGGCCAGCACGCCTTCTACCAGCTCATCCACCAGGGCACCGTGCTGATCCCGGCGGACTTCATCGCGTTCAGCCAGCCCAACCACGACCTGGGCGAGATGCACGACCTGTTCATGTCGAACTTCTTCGCGCAGACCGCCGCGCTGGCCTTCGGCCGGACGAAGGAGCAGGTCGAGGCGGAGGGCACGGCCGCCGAGGTGGTGCCGCACCGGGTGATGCCGGGCAACCACCCGACCACCTCGATCATCGCGCCGAAGCTCACCCCGTCGACGTTGGGCCAGCTCATCGCGCTGTACGAGCACATCGTGTTCACCTGCGGCGCGGTCTGGAACATCAACCCGTTCGACCAGTGGGGGGTGGAGCTGGGCAAGGTGATGGCCAGCCAGCTCGCCCCGACGCTGACCGGGGACGCGCCGGACCTGTCCGACGTCGACTCCTCCACGGCGGCGCTGATCCGCCGCTACCGCCGGGAGCGCGGCCGGGCCTGAGGTCCGCGTGGCCGTTGCCGGGCACCCCGGCAACGACCACCGGTGAGGTTCGTCGGGACGGCGGTCAGGTCGGCGGGACCCGGCCGCCGTCTCTTTCGATCCGGCTGGTCCAACCAGTTGACGAGTTGACCAGCACGCCGCCAGACTGCTGCCGTGACCTTCGTCCCGGCGCCCCGCAGCTCCGTCTCCGACCACGTCTTCGGCCAGCTCCGCGACGGCATCGTCAGCGGGCGGCACCGCCCGGGTGACCCGTTGCCCGGCGAACGCGAACTCGCCGCCGCGTTCGCCGTCAACCGGCACGCCGTCCGGGAGGCGCTACGCCGGCTGCAACAACTCGGACTGCTGCGGATCAGCCAGGGCGGCGTCACCCGGGTGCTGGACTGGCGGGAGCACGCCGGCCTCGACCTGGCCCTGTCCCTCGCCCAGTCCGGCGACGTGCTGCCGGTGGAGAACCTGGTCCGGGACATGCTGGAGATGCGCGCCTGCGTCGGGGTCGACGCGGCCCGGCGCTGCGCCGTCCGGGCCACCGGGGCGGTACGCCGGGTCGTCGTCGACACCGTGGAGGGGTTCGCCGCCCTCGCCCCGGACCTGTCCGCGATGGCCGAGGCGAACATCATCCTGTGGCGGCACATCGTCACCGGCAGCGGCAACACCGCCTACCTGCTCTCCTTCAACAGCCTGGTGGCCGGGGCGCTGGCCGTCGGCGAGGTGCCGCCGGCCCGACGCGCGACCGAACTGCTGGACGTCGCCGGGCACCGCCGGCTGGCCGCCGCGATCGCCGACGGCCGGGGCGACGACGCCGCCACCGAGGCACACACCCTGCTCACCGCGTCCCTCACCAGCCCGACCGGTTGACCGTCGGGCGTCCCCCACCGGTCGATCCGCACCACCCCCACCCGCCGACCCGTCCCGGGCGTCCACCCCCGTCGCCCGTCCCCCGGAAGGGAACGTCGCGCATGATCCCCGCCGTGCTCTACGCCGTACCCGCGTTCCTGCTGCTCATCGCCGTCGAGGCGTGGTCGTACCGGTTCGCGCCGGACGACGACGAACGCGGCTACGAGCTGCGGGACACCACCACCAGCCTCACCATGGGCGCCGGCAGCCAACTGATCGGCTTCCCGTGGAAACTGCTCACCGTCGGCCTCTACGTCGCGTTGTGGACCGTCGCCCCGGTGCAGCTCTCCCCCACCAGCGTCGGGACCTGGGTGCTGCTGTTCCTCGCCGACGACCTGGCCTACTACTGGTTCCACCGCACCCACCACGAGGTACGCCTGTTCTGGGCCAGCCACGTGGTGCACCACTCCAGCACCCACTTCAACCTCTCGACCGCCCTGCGGCAGAGCTGGACGCCGATGACCTCGCTGCCGTTCTGGCTGCCGCTGGCGCTGCTCGGCATCCCACCCTGGATGATCTTCCTCCAGCAGTCGGTCAGCCTGCTGTACCAGTTCTTCCTGCACACCGAGCGGATCGACCGGCTGCCCCGGCCGGTCGAGTGGGTGTTCAACACCCCGTCGCACCACCGGGTGCACCACGGCGCGAACCGCGAGTACCTGGACCGCAACTACGGCGGCATCCTGATCGTCTGGGACCGCCTCTTCGGCAGCTTCGCCCCGGAGGACACCGCCGTCCGGTACGGGCTGACGACGAACATCGGCACCTACAACCCGCTGCGGGTGGCCACCCACGAGTACGCCGCGATCTGGGCCGACGTGCGGCGGGCCGGCTCGTGGCGGCACCGGCTCGGGCACCTGCTCGGCCGTCCCGGCTGGCAGCCCGCCCGATGAGCAGCACCCGCGCCGCCCGGCGATCCGACCGGGGCCGACCGGCGTCCGGCGGGGCCGGCCGGTGGTGGCTGGGGGCGTTCGGGCTGGCCGCCGTCGTCGAGCTGACCGGGGTCGCCCTCGACGCGCCGGCCGTGCAGTGGGCGGCCAAGCCGCTGCTCGCCCCGCTGCTGCTCGGCTGGCTGCTCGCCGTACGCCGGCGGTGGGACCCGGTGGCGACCGGGCTGGTCTGCGCGACCGCCGGTGACGTGGCGCTGCTGGTGCCCGGCACCACCGCGTTCCTGCTCGGGATGGGGTGCTTCCTCGGCACCCAGCTGGCGTTCCTGACCGCGTTCCTGCGGCACCGGCGGCCACCCGCGCCGGCCGTGGCCGGCTACCTGACCCTGTGGGCGGCGGCGAACGCGCTGCTCTGGGGCCGGCTGGGTGACCTGCGGCTGCCGGTGCTCGGCTACGGCCTGGCGTTGACCCTGATGGCCGCCGCCGGCTGGGGGGTGTCCCGGCGGGTGGCCGCCGGTGGCGCGTTGTTCCTCCTGTCCGACCTGCTGATCGGGGTCGAGGCGACGGGCGTCCGGCTGCCCGGCCACGGGCTGTGGGTGATGACCACCTACCTCGCCGCCCTGCTGCTGATCACCACCGGCTGGGCGGGCCGCCCACCGGCCGCCGACGCCCCCGGGTCGGGCCCCGCGCCGACCCGGCTCAGCCGAGGGCGGCGACCAGGGCCTCCGGGGCCATCGTGGACGGGCGGTCGCTGACCTGGCCGTCGCCGATCTCCACCAGCCGCCACCGGCCGTCGGCCCGCCACGCCAGGTCGGCGGTGACGAAGGGCAGGTCGAGCGCCGTCACCACGGCGGCCAGCGGCCCGAGGTCCACCGGCACGTCGGGCAGTTCCGTCGGGGTGTCCGGGTGCGGGCCGGTGAGCACACAGCGACCGCCCACCCACCAGGTGCGCACCTCGACGCCGGAGAGGGGTTCGAAGCGGCGCAGCACGAAACCACCGGCGACGTCGTCGTCGCGCAGTTCCCGCAGCCGGGTCGCGACCCGCCAGGCGGCGTCACCGTCGGCCAGCTCCGGCACGAAACACGCCTCGTGCCAGTGGTGCTTGGCGGATTTGGTCCAGTCCCGCAGCACCGCCGGACCGCTGCCCAGCGCGGTACGGATGCGGTCGAAGTCGGCCCGGTCGACGCCGACCGTCCAGCCGGACTCCGGGGTGAGTGCCGCCGCCGTGGCGTACCACCCGGGCAGTTCGTGGGCCCGCCGGTACCGGTCGGGGTCGGTGCGCAGGGTGACCTGCCGGGCGCGCAACGCCCCGGCGAAACCCGCGTAGCCGGTGGCGGAGAGCATCCAGCCCCGGTAGACCGCGTCGTCGGCGGCGGGCACACCGGCGACCGCCCGGGTGACGTCCCGCCCCGCCGCGAGGGCGTCGTGGTCGACGACGGCGACCGGGTGACCGGCCACCCGCGCGGCCTGCGCCTCCGCCGCGAAGTGCGGATCCGGTCGACGGGGACGCAGCGGGTCGGCGGGGACGATCAACAGCATCCCCGCATCCTCCCCCGGCCGACCCGCCCGCAACCACCGTCTTTTCCCGCGAACGCGGCACACGGATTTACCCGGAATGGAGGCACGAACGGTCACGCTGTCGGACAGTTCCGCAGCGTGGCGGTGGTCATCCCCGCCCGGGGCGGTTGGTTTCGCTTGCCTGCGGGGTGGAGACTCTTCTTCGGTACCGACAAAGGGGGAGACCGTGTCCGACACCGACCGCCCGCAGCGACATACCCGAGCCGCCGTTCCCGCCGGGGTGACCGATCCGCTCCTGTGGCGGATGGCCCTCGATGTGATCGACGCGCACCATCCCGACCAGGGCGGGCGTTGCGACAACCTGCTCTGCGAGCACCAGGAGTGGCCCTGCGACGCCGCGCGCAACGCCCACCGGGCGTTGACCATGGCCGGCGACGTGACGACCGGCGTCGTCGACGACCGACGCACCGTACGGGAGCAGCCCGTTCGACCCGCGCGGCGCGCGCGTACCGTCGAAGCGGCCTGAACCGGCGATCGCCGTCCCCCTCGCCCCCGGCGGCTGGCGCACCGGGCCGGTGAGGGGGACGCGGCGCGCCTGGTCCTCGTCCCGCCCCCAGACCGCAACCGCTGGCTGCTGAAGCCCTGACGGGGACGGCGGTGTCCGGCACCCCGGGACACCGCCGTCCGCCGCCGGTCGGTCAGCCGAGGCGCTTGGCGGAGCGGATCGCGGCGGCCAGGTTCTCCAGCAGCGGGGCCGCGCCCGCGTACGAGAAGCGGGGCACCGCGTCCCACGGGGTCACCTGGTTGGCCTTGACCGCCGGCAGCTGCGCCCAGGTGGGCTTGGCCGCGAGGTCCTTGGGCTGCAACGCGGTGGAGCGGTTGTCCAGCAGGATCAGGTCGGCCGGGAACTTGCCGGCGTTCTCCCAGCTCAGCGCCTCGAAGTAGTCGCCGGCCTCCAGTTTGGTCGGCACCACGATGTCCACGCCCAGCTCGGCGAAGTACATCAGGTCGGTGCTGACCTTCGGGTTGGAGACGTAGAACAGGTCGGGGCTGCCCGAGGAGGCCATCACCCGGATGCCCGGGTTGGCCCTGACCGCCGCCCGCACCTGCTCGGCGGCGGCCTCGAAGCGGGTCTTGGCCGTGGTGACCTTCGCGGCGGACAGGTCCGCGCCGAGCGAGCGGGCCAGTTCGGCGTACCGCTCGATCGGGCGGGTCATCGGGGTCCGCGCGGTGGCAATCGCGACGCTCGGCGCGAGCTGGAGGATCTTGTCGCGGCTCTCGTCCGGGACGTACCAGAGGGCGTCGGGGTCGTACATGTGGGTGACCAGCAGTTCGGGGCGCAGCGCGGCGTACTTCTCCACGTTGAACTCGCCCCAGACGTTGCCCAGCACGGTGACCTTGTCGACGTCGAGGTCACCGGCCTGCGGCTCGCGGGAGCCGTCGGTACGGGTGGTCTCGCCGAACACCCCGACGAGCGCGGAGTCGAGTCCGAAGTCGACGAGCGCGGCGGCCACCCCGGTGAACGCGACCACCCGGGTCGGCGCGGTGGCCGCCTCGACCTTGCGCTGACGGTCGTCGGTGAAACTCCACGGACCGGCCGGGCCGTTCCCGGCGGGCTTCGCCGGGTCGTCGCCCCCGCCGCAGGCGGCGAGGAACGCGGTCAGGGCCGCACCGCCACCGGCGGCGAGCAGCCCCCGGCGGGACAGGCGGGGTGAGGACGAGGAAGGCAACATGCGACGTCTTTCGATCGGGCCCGGACCGTGACGATCCGCGACGGCACGGTTAGGTTAACCTAACCTAAATCACTGTCAACCCGGCGTGCGCCGCTCTCGTCCCCCAGGAGCCGACCCTGTCCGCCACCCTCTCCCCACCCGCCGCCGCACCGGGCACGGCGCCGACCCGCCGGCGCGTCGGCGTCCGGGCCGCCGGGCTCGGCACGGGCCTGCTGCTGCTCGTCGCCGTGACGGTGCTCAGCATCGCCGTCGGCGCGAAACAGCTCACCCTCGTCGAGGTGTGGCACGGCCTGGTCTCCGGCACCTCCCCCGAGTACGCGGTGGTGCAGCAGATGCGGCTGCCGCGTACGCTGCTCGGGCTGCTCGCCGGCGCGGCCCTCGGGGTGGCCGGCGCCCTGATGCAGGCGCTCACCCGCAACCCGCTCGCCGACCCCGGCCTACTCGGCATCAACGCCGGCGCGTCCGCCGCCGTGGCCACCGCCACCGCCCTGCTCGGCGTCGCCACGGTCCGGGGCTGGATCTGGTTCGCCCTGCTCGGAGCGGTGATCGTCACGGTGGCGGTGCACGCCGTCGGCGGCGGCCGACAGGCCACCCCGGAACGGCTCGCGTTGGCCGGGGCCGCCTTCAACGCGGTGCTCTACTCGTTCGTCAGCGCCGTGATGCTGCTCGACGCGGCCTCGCTGGACCGGCTGCGGTTCTGGACGGTCGGCTCGCTGGCCACCGCCGACTTCACCACCGTCGCCACGGTGGCCCCGTTCATCCTGGCCGGCCTGCTGGTCGGGCTGGCCGGGGCCCGCCCGCTCAACGCCCTGGCCCTCGGCGACGACGCGGCCCGTGCGCTGGGCGCCCGCCCCGCCCTGATCCGGGCCGGCACGGTCACCGCGGTCACCCTGCTCTGCGGCGCGGCCACCGCCGCCTGCGGCCCGATCGTCTTCGTCGGCCTGCTCGTCCCCCACCTGGTCCGCGCGCTGACCGGCCCGGACCTGCGCTGGCTGCTGCCCTACGCGGCGGTGCTCGCCCCGGTGCTGCTGCTCGGCGCGGACGTGCTCGGCCGGGTCCTCGGCCGGCCCGGGGAACTCCAGGTCGGCCTGGTCACCGCCGTGCTCGGCGGCCCGCTGTTCCTGCGTCTGGTGGCCCGCCGGTGAACCGCACCCGTCCCGCCGTCCCACCGGCCCGGCCGCTGGCCCGGGCGATCCGGATCGGCACCCGCTCGGTCCGCTGGCGCGGCCGTAGCGTGACCGTCGGGCTGGTCGCCGTCGCCCTGGCCGTCGTCCTCGGGGTGCTCGCGATCGGTGGCGGCGACTACCCGATGAGCACCGCCGACGTGCTGCGCACGCTGACCGGCGGCGGCAGCGTCGCCGAGAACTTCATCGTCGGCGAGCTGCGACTGCCCCGGCTGGTGACCGCGCTCGGCGTCGGCGCGGCCCTGGCGCTGTCCGGGGCGATCCTCCAGTCGCTGGTCCGCAACCCGCTGGGCAGCCCCGACGTGCTCGGTGTCACCCAGGGCGCGTCGACCGGCGCGCTGATCGTGGTGGTGGCCGGTGGCGGCACCCTGCTGCTGTCCGGCGCGGCGCTGCTCGGCGGCCTCGCCACCGGCCTGCTGCTGTGGACGGTCGCCGGCCGGCACGGCGTGCACGGCTACCGGCTGGTGCTGGTCGGCATCGGCACCACGGCGATCCTCACCGGCGTCAACGGGTGGCTGCTCACCCGGGCCCCGCTGATGGACGCGGCCCGCGCCGTGCTCTGGCTCACCGGCAGCCTCGACGGGCGGGACTGGGCGCAGGCCGTCCCGCTGCTCGGCCTGCTGGCGCTGCTGACGCCGGTGGTGGTCGGCACCGCCCGCGCGCTGTCCCTGATCGAACTGGGCGACGACACCGCCACCGCGCTCGGCGTGCCGGTGTCGCTGGTACGGCAACTGCTGCTCGGCGCGGCGGTGCTGCTCGCCGCCGGGGCGGCGGCCGCCGCCGGACCGGTGTCCTTCGTGGCCCTGGTCGCGCCGCACCTGGCCCGCCGGCTCACCCGGGCACCCGGGCCGAACCTGGCCGCCGCCGCCGGCACCGGGGCGGTGCTGCTGCTCGCCGCCGACCTGGCCGCCCAGCGGACCATCGAGGGCCACCAACTTCCCGTCGGGGTGGTCACCGGGTTGATCGGCGGGGCCTACCTGGTGTGGCTGCTCGCCGCGCGCCGTCGCGCGGCACGGATCTGAGGAGGACGCGGTGACGAGTCGACTCGGCGGGGTCGGGATGACCCTGGCCTACGAACGGCGGGTGGTGGCCCGGGACCTGACGGTGGCCGTGCCCGACCGGTCGTTCACGGTGGTGATCGGCCCCAACGCCTGCGGCAAGTCCACCCTGCTGCGGGCCCTGGCGCGGACGCTGCGGCCGACCGCCGGCACCGTGCTGCTCGACGGCCGGGACATCCACACGATGCGGTCCCGGGAGGTGGCCCGCACCCTCGGCCTGCTGCCGCAGTCGTCGGTCGCGCCGGAGGGCATCACCGTGGCCGACCTGGTCGCCCGGGGCCGCTACCCGCACCAGGGGCTGCTGCGGCAGTGGTCGACCGAGGACGAACGGGTGGTGGCCGAGTCGATGGCCGCCACCGGCGTCACCGAGCTGGCCGCACGGCCCGTCGACGAACTCTCCGGCGGGCAGCGGCAGCGGGTCTGGATCGCGATGGCGCTGGCCCAGCAGACCTCCCTGCTGCTGCTCGACGAACCCACCACCTACCTGGACGTCGCACACCAGATCGAGGTGCTCGACCTGTGCGCCCGGCTGCACGAGGAGCAGGGCCGCACCCTGGTCGCGGTGCTGCACGACCTGCACCACGCCGCCCGCTGGGCCACCCACCTGATCGCCATGCGCGACGGTCGGGTGGTGGCCCAGGGCGACCCGCGCGAGGTGGTCACCGCCGCCCTCGTCGAGGAGGTGTTCGGGCTGCCCTGCCGGATCCTCGAGGACCCGGAGACGGGCACCCCGATGGTCGTGCCCCGGACCCGGCGCGGGCGTCAGTCCGGGCCGGTGAGCGCCGGGTAGTCGGCGGCGGTCAGCGGCCCGACCGACAGCGAGCCGTCGGCGCGGGGCACCTCCAGCGGCCGGCCGCGCAGCAGGAACGACACCCCGGCGACGTCGGAACGGCTGTCCAGGGTGCAGACGATCTGCCCGTAGGCGAGCACCTCGTCGCTGCGGCCGGACTCCTCCCCCGGCGGCTCCACCTCCACCTGGGCCCGCCCGTCGACCAGCCGGGCGCCGAGCACGTGCACCGCGCCGGGCAGGGCGGTGCCGAAGCCGACCGCCCGTTCGGCCCGGGTGGGGCCGGCCAGCAGGCGGCGCAGGTGCCCGTCCACCCCGCCGGCCGCGTCGACCTGCCGGACCGTACGCACCAGTTGACCGCCGCGGACCAGGCAGAACGCCTGCTCCACCCGGCCCGGGGCGCTGCTCGCGGCCGGGGCGGCGGGCGGACCGAACGGCGGTTCGACCGCCCGGGGCCG